>JAIRKX010000187.1 GCA_031259805.1 Prevotellaceae bacterium
GTTATTCTATGAAAAGAATCTTACTGTTTTTGGCTTGCTTGCTGGTCGTGGGGACAGGCGCTTTATGGGCGCAGTCCGGACAGCAGGTGAGCGGTGTTGTAACTGAGAACGGGGCGCCGCTGGCCGGCGTATCCGTATCAGTGAAAGGAACTACGGTCGCAGTACTGACAGACGGAGAAGGCCGGTATACCATTACGGTGCCGGAAAATGCCACGCTGGTCTTCTCGTTCGTTGGGATGCTAACGCAGGAAATAGAAGTGGGGGCGCGTACCGTAATTAATGTAGAACTGATCGTTGAAGCAAAACGCTTGGAAGATGTGGTAGTGGTCGGTTATGGTTCTGCCCGGAAGATTTCTTCTGTGGTGGGTTCGGTAGCTTATGTCAATTCTGAAAAACTATCTGAAAAACCGGTAGCCAATATCACAGATGCTCTGCAGGGGCGTGTGGCCGGTTTGATGGTGCTGTCTTCTTCAGGTGAGCCGTCATCACTTTCCAGCATGCAGCTACACGGAATGGGGTCTTTAAATGCGAGCAATACACCCTTGTATATCGTAGACGGTTTTCCGGTATCCGGAGATGCTTTGCGGAGTCTAAACGCTAATGATTTTGAAAGTATTAATGTATTAAAAGACGCTTCTGCCACTTCCATCTACGGTTCGCGTGCTGCGAATGGCGTAGTGTATATCACGACTAAGCGAGGAAAAAGTGGCGAAGCCACAATTACCGCACGTGCACAGTACGGCGTATCTACACTGGCCGATGGGGGGAAATCATTTGAGAGAGTGATGAGCGCAAAAGAGCTGCTTGACCTTCAATATGAATTCGGCGTGAACAATATGACGCAAGCCGACTATGACTCGTTGTTGAATTCCGGTACAGATACAAAGTGGTATAAATATTTCTTCAAGGACAATGCGCCCACTTTTGAGACAGATGTTACCTTGCAGGGCGGAAACGAAGATAAATACCGCTATTACCTTTCGAGTACGTATTTTAACCAGGACGGACTTACTACGCATTCCTCGTACGAGCGCTACACCTTTCGCGCTAACCTGGAAGCCAAACCGAAAAACTGGCTGAAGATAGGATTGAATACCAACGGCTCGTACGCCGAATATGAAACGGATGGCTATGCTTATGTAGCGGGTAATACGAGCTACAGCGTATCGTTGTTATCTTATTACCTGCCTCCCTATTATTCTCCTTACGATAAGGATGGAAACGAAAAGGAGTATTTTGATGAGGTCGGCGTTTACAATATCAAACATTTGCAAAACATGCAAATACGTTCTACCAACGATATGTCTATTGTAGGCAACGTCTTTGCAGAGATTAAACCGTTTAAAGGGTTTACGGCGCGTTCGCAGTTCGGGTTGGAGTTTATTGACCGGAAGTATAGTTTCCACCGACTCACCTCAAAAGCGCCATGGGAAAACAACGGTTCCGCCACGGAAACATTTTACCGATACCCGACGCTGACGGTTACCAACACGTTGGAATACAAATTCAATATAGCCAATGACCACGAGTTTTCCGTATTGGCCGGGCACGAAGGCATCAAGTATTCGGGAAGTGCTTTTGGGATGACTACATCGGGGCATACTGACGATCGCCTGTTATTGCTTCCGGCGGGTCCAACGAAAGGAGAACCTACGCACGCCATTAGCGAATATTCGTACCTCTCATTTTTCGGGACGCTGGATTATAACTACAAGGAAAAATACTTCCTCGCCCTGTCGCTCCGTACCGACGGTTCGTCACGCTTCGGCAAAGACCGCAAATGGGGAAATTTTTATTCGGCAGGCTTGATGTGGAAAGCAAAAAACGAAGAGTTCCTAAAAGACTTTGATGTGCTATCGAACTTGACGTTCAAGACGTCATTGGGTACTACAGGTAATTCCAGCGGGTGGGATAATGTCAACTACGCCCACCTGGCAACTGTCGGGACAAGTCGCTATGACGGAAGCACCGTATGGGGGCTGTCTACGTCCGGTAATCCCGAACTGGGGTGGGAAACCCAGCGGCTGTTTACAATAGGCGTTGCCGCCGAATTTCTGGAACGCTTCAAAGTTGAGGTGGAATACTATAACCGCGCTACGCTGGATATGATTATGGACGTTCCGGTGCCCTATACCACCGGATGGAGTGATATTACTTCGAACATTGGGAGCATAACCAACAACGGCATCGACGTTACACTGGGGCTTGCTTTCGTGAAAACCGAAGACTGGTTAGTTGAATTTAACGCCACCTTTAATTACAATGCTGACAAGGTTACCGAACTGTTTTACGGATTCGAAGAATGGCCCATGCCATCCTACCTGTTAAACTATCGGGTAGGGAGCCGGATAGAGTTTTACGCACCGGTATATGCCGGCGTAAATCCTGCCAACGGCAAGCAATTATGGAAAATGCCCGGCACCGACGAGGTAACCGAAACCTACGATGAAGAAGCCCTTTACCAAAATACGGGGAAGCCCTATATCCCTCCTTTTTCGGGCGGGTTTGAACTGGCGGCCTCGTGGAAAAACATCTATGCTTCGGCATTCTTCTCCTGGGCAGGTGAAAAATACTTGGTTAACAATGACCGCTATTTTTACGAAAATCAGGAATTTTTCAAGAGTGGGGATAACCAGTTGGCAACGATGAAGAACATGTGGCGCCAGCCGGGCGACATCACCGATATACCAAAGTTCGGCGAAACAGCCCACTTCGACACCCGTATGCTGGAAAATGCCTCATTCATGCGCTTGAAGAACCTGACCATCGGCTATAATTTCCCAACCAAATTATTGGACAAAACACGCTTCTTCTCGGCCGCCAAAGTGTATTTCACTGCCCGGAACCTGTTTACATGGACAAATTATACCGGACCCGACCCCGAAATCGACAGCAACCTCACGTATGCTGCCTTCCCAAATACAAGGCAATTTGTATGCGGTATTAACTTCTCGTTTTAATGGAATTTTTTAAAATTTAAAATATACGACTATGAAAAAAATAGTAATAATACTATCCGTCATTTTGATGTTGCAGGGATTTTATTTCTGTACCCTGGACTATTTGCCTGCCGGCAGCGTTGAACAAGAGCAGGCATTTCAGAAAATTGGAGACGCCCGCTCCCTGAGGAATTACCTTTATCTGGCTTTAAGGGGCACTGCTAATGGAGAATACTTCTACGCTACCGACATTCAGTCCGACCTCCTCAATGCCACCCTTTCGTACGGGAATGTGGGCGGGTTACTCTATTCGTGGGAACTCTACCCCTCTGACTATACGATAGAAGCCCTTTGGGCTGGGCCGTATGGCGCATTGAAAAACGTAAATAACTTCCTCGACAAGGCAGACCTGATTGTTACCAAAGACAGCACGGAAGCAGCAGAACTTGCCAGCTACGTCAGCGAAGCGCATTTAACCCGCGCTATCCTTTACCGCTCGTTAATCCTGCGCTACGCTAAGGACTACGAGCCGGCCACGGCCGCTGAAGACCTAGGCGTGCCGCTGGTACTGCACTATGACGTTACGGAAAGACCGGCGCGCGCCACAGTCGCAGAGGTATACGACCAGATATTTGCAGACATTGCCGCCGCAAAAGTAGCCCTGACAAAAGCTGGCGAACAAAACGCCAAGTACCTGACGAAAGATTGTATCACCGCACTGGAAGCGCAGGTATACCTCGAAACGCACCAGTACACGCTGGCGGCGGCAGCGGCAGACCGATTAATCAGCAGCGATGTATACCCACTGGTTACTACCCGATCGGCTCTAACCACAATGTGGACCAATGACCAAAGCACCGAAATCATCTTCCAGCCTGTTTCCACAGAGCCTTCTGAAGCGACCAATGCTCTTGGCATATACATCAGTTTCAACGGGTCGGTCAACAGGCCTTACTATGTGCCGCAACAATGGGTGGTTGACTTGTTCGGCAGCAATAATGCAGACATCCGTAAAGGCGTATTTATCAATCAGTACGAAATCGATATAGTAGGGATCAAGTATCCGAATGTATGGTTAGTGAGTAAATACCCCGGCAACCCCGCGCTTTATACAGGTACTACTAGTAACTATGCCCACTGCCCCAAGGTATTCCGCATAGCCGAAATGCACCTGATTAAAGCTGAAGCGCTGGCATGGAACGGTGCCGCCACCGAAGCCGGTGCGTTGGCAGCCCTGAACGTGTTGCGCAATGCAAGGGGGCTGGCCTCCATTACAGTTTACGGCGACGCCCTGAAACAGGCCATACAGGAAGAACGGACGCGCGAAATGCTCTGCGAAGGAACCCGTCTCTACGACTTGAAACGCTGGAAACTCGGCGTGGAACGCAAGGCTCCGCAAAATGCAGCTTTCGTAGTTACCGCGCCTGCCGAAAAAACCATAAATTTGCGGAAAGCAGCCGACGATGATTTCTTTGTATGGGGCATCCCGAGAAACGATATCCTCGCGAACCCTAACATCAAACAAAATCCCGGATGGGGATCTTAGGTTCTTAAACTTTTAAACCTTATAAATTTTTATATTATGATAAAAAAAATACACATATTAACAGTAGCAATGGCATTATTATTCGCCATCAGCTGCGCTAACGACCCGATTATTTATGACGGGCCGGCAAGGGTGAGTTTCGCAATAATCAAGGCTTCCTTCCAAGTAAAGGACTTGCCCAACCAAACACTGACCATTCCCCTGACGACCACCGTCCCGTTTGCCGAAGCTACGACAATCAAGTTGATAGTTATCCCGGGAGAAGCAGGGACAGTAAACGGCACTCAATTCCAATGCCCCGAATCCATTGTTTTCCCGGCAGGCGTGTATAGCGACACTCTGACAATTACCGGATTCTATGATGCGCTGATTACCGGAAAGAAATATACTTTCACACTAGCTATAGATTCCACCGTTTTGACTATACAAGGCAACAATAAGATGGCTATTGACCTCGCGCGCTTTTGCCCGCTGGAGATTGCCGATTTTGTGGGAACTGCCACAGCTGACGATGGAGGCATAAGTACTCTATTCGGCATGCCTCCTTATGCCATAGAGTTGGTCGAAGATAGCGATGCAAATGATGCTACATTAGCTTTTTTGTACTTTTTCCTCTGTGAACCTGGAGATGCAGGATATCCCATGAGCATAACCTTTGACGAAGACACGGGAACCGTGACCATTCCTGCTACCGATGTATTTAAAGTGAATGTAGGGTTAGCCGTTCCGGTAATGCTGCATATATGTGGCAATGCTGCGAATAAGGATGCGCCTATTGTCGGGACGTTTAACGCTTGCGAACGAACAATAGAATTTTCCTATGCGGTTGTAATAAATGACACCGCAGCAGGAGGCAATAACGGTTATAGTTTTGGCACATACCCTGTGGTGATAACCATGGACTAAGCATGGGATTTTGAAAGAACGGGCTGTTTTTTGCAGCTTTTCTTTTAAAGTATAATTTTAAAAATTATTCGTAAAGGGGGGATGAAGCAATTCACCCCCCTTTTGCATTGAGTACCGAAGCCTAAAATACAAGCCACGAAGGATTGGATAATTTTCCCTATATTTGCGCAACTAATACGTTCGCAAATGAAACCGCCTGCTACAAAATACCGATTCCTTTGTTTTCTTATACCGTTTGTCGTTATAGTAACGAATGCGCTCGCCACCGAGCGCTATCGCTATACGCCGGACATTATGAATTACCGGCTGTCGCAATATCATGCGGCCGACCAAAACTGGGCGGTTACGCAGGATGAGCGCGGCGTGATGTACTTTGCCAATAACGAGGGCTTGCTGGAGTTCGACGGCACGCATTGGACGCTGTATAAATTGCCCGGATGCGGGCGCGTCCGCACGGTGGTGTACGACTCCCTCTCGCAACGTATTTATTGCGGCGCTTTCGAGCAGTTCGGCTATTGGGAACGCAACGCCTTCCATGAACTGGAATACCGGTCGGTCAGCGATTCCCTCACCTCGTATTCGCTGCACAACGACGATGTATGGTCGATTATACTGACCGGCGACACGGTGATTTTCCGTTCGTTTGTCGTCTACTTCACCTACGTCGACGGGCAACCGTTGCGGGCAACCGTATTCCCCTCCTCCTGTCTGGCGATGGAAAAGATCAACAACCGCCTGTATGCGGCCGCCATCGACGGGCTCTATGTATGTAAAGACAGCGTCCCTGAACGTCTTCCCGGCAGCGAGCAGTTTACGGGCGTCAAACAGATTGCCGCCCTGTTGCCGTTCGACCGCCGGCAGATACTTATTGCCACCCAGCACGACGGCCTCTACCTGTACGACGGCCATACCTACGCACCCCTGCATACCGACGTCGACCGGCTGCTCCGCGAAGCTCAGGTGAACCGTGCGATAGTCGTCCGAGATTCCATCTATGTATTCGGAACGATACTGAACGGCGTGGTGGCGGTCAACCGTCGCGGCAAACAACTGTGGCATTTGCATAAATCCGGCGGGCTGCAAAATAATACGATATTAGGACTGTTCCGCGACAGGGAAATGAACATCTGGCTGGCATTAGACCGCGGGATTGACTGTATCGCCGTCGAATCGCCGCTACATTTTTATTACGGTCATTACGACAATGTCGAATCGGTATACGCCATCATCGAACATCGCGGCACATTCTATTTAGGAACGAATAAAGGACTGTTTGCGCGCGCTCCCGGCGAAGCGCATTTTACCATCGTGCCGGACACACAGGGGCAGGTATGGGATTTGTCGGTACACGACGGCCAGTTGCTTTGTGGACATAATGCCGGCACATTCCGCATCGAAGGCCGGCGCGCAATCCCCATATCGCACATTACCGGAGGCTACTGTATACGCCCGCTTGCATCTGCCGACAATGCCGACGAGGCGCTGCTGCAAAGCACCTATACGCAATTTGTAGTCTATAAAAAGAACCATCGGGGCGTCTGGCAATACAGTCATGCCATTCCCGATTTTATAGAACCTGTCCGCTACCTCGAAATCGACCATCAGGGGAACATCTGGGCCGGACACATCGAAAAAGGATTATTCCGCATACGCCTCAACCCGTCGCTAACCGCCATCGACGAGTACAAAAAATACCTTATTACCGAACATGCCGCCGACGCCCACATCCAACTGTTTAAAGTGAACAACCGGATGGTGTTCACTACCGGACGACAACTCTACACCTACGACGACATCCGCGACACCATCGTGCCCTACGACCGGCTCAACCGAGCGATCGGCAAATTTGCCGCCGCGCATAAAATCATCCCCGCACGACCGCATCAGTACTGGTTCATTTGCTGCGACGAATGGGCCTGCATTGCTTTCGACAAGGCCGAAAACGGACGCATACTCCGGCAAATCTCCCATCAGGCGCTCAAAGGCGAGACGATGGCATATAACGAATGCGTATATACGACCGATGACGGCCTGTCGTTCATCGGACTCAATCATGGTTTTGCCATGCTCGACGGCCGTCTGCCGACCTCTCCGCGAATAACTACCGACATCTTGCTGCGCCGCATGGAAGCTTCTACCGTCAAACAACAGCGCATGAAATTAATGCCCGACGCAAAAAACATCTCCCTGCCGGCACGTTACGGCAACATCCGCTTTACGTTTGCCCGTCCGTCGTTCGTGTCGGCGGGAGAACAGTTGTACTATCAATTAGAGGGATTGGAAAACGACTGGTCGCCAGCCATTGACCATGGCGAAAAAGAGTATTCCCGTTTGCCTCCGGGCAAATATCGGTTCGTCGTGAAAGCCCTTGACGGAAACGGGACGGAAATAGCCCGTACCGCCTGCCACTTTGTGATTACGCCGCCGTGGTATGCCGGCCATGCCGCCTACATCGCCTACGCCATCGCCGGACTATGCCTCCTGCTGGTATCTTACCGCATCGGACGCATACAACTGCGCCGGCAGCATCAAAAAATAATGCAACAGGAAGAACGCCGGCAACAAGAAGAACTGGCAAAGAAAGAACAAAAAATTATTCGGATGAAAAACGAAAAACTGGAAGCCGACGTACTGTACAAAGCAAAAGAACTTGCCGTAAGCGCCATGGCGATTATTCAGAAAAATAATGTACTGGAAAACCTCAAACAGGAACTGAAAAAGAACGGTAACGATAAAAACATAAAAAACAGCATCAAACTCATCAACCGGAATCTTTCGTCAAAAAAAGAATGGAATGTATTCGAAGCAAACTTCGACCTGATTCACGACCGCTTTTTCCGCAACCTCAAACAGCGATCCGCGCAACTCACTGCACACGACCTGAAACTATGCGCTTACCTGCGCCTCAACCTCTCGACCAAAGAAATCGCACAACTCACCGGCAATACGGTACGGGGCGTCGAAGTCGCCCGTTACCGCCTGCGCAAAAAACTGCAACTGTCGTCCGATGAAAACCTGAACGAGTTTATGCTGGAATTTAAAAATGAAGAGAAGCGTGAGGAGTCCTGACCGGTTTTTAATCGTACACATTCCCCTTGCCAATCAACGAATCCCAAAAAAAAGACAGGTCAAAATATATAATTTTTACCTTTTGCTGTTTTGATACTTAAATTTAATTATTTACCTTTGCATTCTACTTCCGGTAAGTAACATTATCAGAAGTAAACTTAAAGTCCTCTGAGAGCATCTCATAGATATCCCCAAAATCCGGTTTAAAGTAATCTTGACAAGCGACATTATCCTCATTTTGTTGAGGATTGCCGCTTTGTACCCCCTGTAATCGCCTATTTTCGCATTTTGCTGT
>JAIRKX010000117.1 GCA_031259805.1 Prevotellaceae bacterium
TGGATTCTACCAACATAGCGAGCCTAACGGCACGCTTCTTTATTTTCATTCCGGTTAAAACCGACGGCAATAATTGTTCACCCTTTCACCTTTTCACCGCGCGTAGCGCACTTCACCTTCTCACCTAATAATTGTTAATTCATTGTTCCCCGTGGGGGCTCCTCGCCATGACGGAGCAATGAATCACCTCATCATTACATCATCACATATGTATTGGATGCGTCAGCCCTGCCTTAGTAGGGTATAGCACACATTGTAGAATGAAAATTTTACAGCGGCAAAAGCAATAATTTTCCGATAAACGGAACAGACAGCCCAAAATACCGTGCAGAAATTACTCAACTCTGCGCAGGAATCGACAATTCCTGCGCAGGAATTTGCCATGTACCGACAGGTTTTTATCTTTAAAATTAGCGTTTTACAAAAAAATACCGAAAATTGTGAGGAAATAGCCCTACATTTCTTTTCCGAAACGCTTTTATAGCGCAAAACCGGCCGTTACTTTATTTGTATCTTTGTGTTAAAATTATGATGAATATGGTACAACCGCCTTATTTAAAAAAAAACGATACGATTACAATCGTCGCGCCGGCCGGCAGAATCAACGGCGCGCATATCGCCAATGCGATCAAACACCTTCGCCGTTGGGGATTTCGGACGAAGATCGGCGACCATGCGACGGACGCTTACTACGGCTTAGCGGGCGTTGACGAGCATCGTTGCGTCGACTTGCAAGCGGCTATTGACGACCCGAAAACGTCGGCGATTCTATGTGCGCGCGGGGGGTACGGCTGTGGACGCATTGTAGATTGGGTCGATTTCTCGCCCCTGCTAACCACCCCAAAATGGCTCATCGGATTCAGCGATATAACCGTCCTCCACGCACGCCTGCAGCGGATAGGCCTGCAAAGCATTCATGGCGTCATGCCAAAATATTTCCCCACTTCTACCAACGGCCACGAGAGCGCCAAGTCGTTACGACAAGCGCTGACCGGAAGGCTGCAAAGCTATACCGTACCGCCGCATGTATTGAACAAGCCGGGGACGGCGCGGGGCGTCCTGCGGGGCGGTAACTTGTCGATTCTGGCCAACATCGCCGCTACGCCCGACGATATAGCGCCCGACGGCGCGATCCTGTTTATCGAAGAAACGGATGAAAGCCCCTATACCATCGACCGCATGATGAACAACCTGCAACGTAGCGGTAAACTCCGGCGGGTGGCCGGAGTCATCGTCGGGCAGTTTACGAATATAAAAAAAGACCCCATTATGCCCTTCTCCAAAGAGGTCTATAAACTGCTCGCCCCCTACCTGAGCCACCTGGCCGTGCCGGTTTGCTACGGCTTTCCTGCCGGCCACGGCGAGCCGAATTATGCCCTGTATTTAGGTCGTGAAGTGGTGCTGGAGGTGTCCGGCAAAAGAGCCCCTATCACAGGAAAAGCGCCGAAAGCGGAAACACGAATCTATTATATATAAAACACCCGGCGCCCACACCCATGGAAAAAAACAACACCTCCCCAACGCATCTGTTACGCCGATTGCAGCGGATATGCAGCCGTAGCGAAAAATGCCCGTCCGACATCCGGCGCAAACTCGCCGAATGGGGCGTCCCTACACACGAAGCCGACGGCTTCCTCACACACCTGCAAGCGCAGGGATTTGTCGACGTCGCCCGCTATGCACGGGCTTTTGTACGCGACAAGCACCGGCTGGAGCACTGGGGCGCGCGCAAAATAAAGGCGGCATTGCAGGCAAAAAAAATCCCGGAGGACACCATTACCGAAGCCCTGCGGGAAATAGACAACACCCAGTCGCTCCATACGCTCATCCGCCTGCTGCAACGGAAAAACGCCACCCTGCGAACTACCTCCGACATTGAGCTAAAGATCAAACTGTGGCAATTCGCCCTCCGCAAAGGCTACGACGCAAAAGACATCGGCGCGGCAATGCATGCCGTAATGCCTAAGCGCTAAAGCAACCGTCCGCTTTTCGTTGTGGCACACGAAAAGCGGACGGTTGAATAGTCGCCCATACGGAAATACGGGCAAAGGGCGTTATAATCGACTTACATCAGGGGGCGACGTCTTTCACGCAACGCAGGGCAAATCCAAGTCTCTTGTCTGCAGTCACAGCCGGATGCAATGCTGCCTCATCTTCCCTTACATCCGCAGCATAAGCAGTCCATAAATCATAGTCGGAAATAGACCAGTATTCGCCGAACTCGTCCCTTGGCGTAGGCGTTAATGTGCCGTCCACGTCGGCATACTGACCGAATTCCCACCAGCTTGTATTGCCGAGGCTTCCCGATCCGCAGTTGCTTGTGCTGCCGTTGGCCATTTTACAGAAATCTTCCTTTGTCGGGACGCGCCATCCATTCGGGCATAGCACACTGGCATACTGCTGCACCATACACCAACTGAACACCTGGCCTGTCGGGTCGTTATTATCCCGGCAATCGGCTTGATACTGGCCATTGACATCCGTTCCGTTGTAGGTGGATTTATTACAGTATGACATGAGTACCGACGCCGACATCACTATGCCATTCAGTGTATGCTCAGTGTTGGTCTTGAAACTCTGCGTGCCCAAATCGAGCGAAGACGTGGCGCAGCCGGTGTGGTTCTTGTTGCAATCTATGGCATGGATGGTTCTACTTATGCTGTCGATACAACCGTTGCTGTTTTTCACCTTCACCCAAACGGTTACGTCTCCGCTTTCGGGCATCTTGAAGGTGAAGGTATTGTTTGTGCTGTACGTGCATTCCGTATCGAGTACTTTGCAGTCGACGGCGCTGGGCTCGTCGTTACCGGCCTCGTAGGGGTTCCGGATGCAGGTGTTGCATACGACCGTGAAGCAATACTCCCCGCCGCCCGACGCCTCCAGCGTAACCGAATCGGCGGAGCAGGCCACCGTCGGCGCAAGGGTGAACGCGGGAACAGGTAGATCGTATACCGTTATACTTACTGGTTTCGAGTCGATACATCCTTCGCCAGTCTTTGCATAGACGAAATAAGTGGTATCCTCCTTCGGGGAGATGGTCTTTGTAGTGAGACCATCCCACGAGTTCTGATCGCCGAAGCTATATGAGGTCACGTTGCCTGTTACGGTAAGCGTAGTACTATCGCCGAAGCAGATAGCGGCGGGCGAAGGCGTGAAGCTGTTTATTACCGGCAGCGGGTTGACTGTTATCGTTACTTTGGCCGAGTCGATACATCCTTTGTCGGTCTTTGCGTAGACGGTACAGATGGTATCCGCCTTCGGGGAGACGGTATACGTATTGTCTGTACCCCACACGGGCGGATTGACGAAGCTATATGAAGTTGCGCCGGTAGCCGATACGGTAAGCTCAGTACTTTGGCCGAAGCAGATAGCGTCGGGCGAAGCCGTGAAGCTGGTTATTACCGGCAGCGGGTTGACCGTTACCGTTACTTTGGCCGAGTCGATACATCCTTTGTCGGTCTTTGCATAGACGGTACAGATGGTATCCGCCTTCGGGGAGACGGTATACGTATTGTCTGTATCCCACACGGGTGGATTGACGAAGCTATATGAAGTTGCGCCGGTAGCCGATACGGTAAGCACTGAACTTTGACCGTAGCAGATGGTGTCGGGCGAAGGCGTGAAGCTGTTTATTTCCGGCAGTGGGTGGACTGTTATCGTCGGCGTTATCGTAGCTTCAACCACGCATCCGCCGTCGTTTATAACTCTAAGCTTATAGGTCTGGGTTGCTGTTGGGATAAAGGTGGTATCCGTCGATGTCGTCCATGCCGACCAGTCCGTACCGTTGTGGAAACTGTATGAGGCTGCTCCGGTAGCCGTAGCCGTAAGCGTAACTTCTTCGCCCGCGCAAAGGGTCGGCGTCGATGGGCTAAAGTTGCTGATGGAAGGTTTCTCTGGAATAAGTCCGGGACAGCCGGTAGCGTCGGTGAGCGCATCAATACATCCGGTATATTCTCGTGTCTGTACGGTATTCGTATTGTTTACTATAAACGGCGGCGTACCGTGCAGGTCGTAATGGCCTGCGCCCGGCGTAGCGGTAGCATTAGGTGGATAGTCGGTGGCGTAAGCGCACCAGTTGAATTTTTTGCCGTTCAGGTCGCTGCTGAGCGTAATGGTTACGGTAGAACTGAAGGGAACGGGGCCATGTCCGTCGAGATAAAACCCGCGTTCGGTCTGATAGGTAATCGTCCCGGCGCCGACAATCTGGACGTTGGTAATGGAAGCCGGCGCCCACGGGCCAACGGTGTTTCCGGTAATCAACGCATAGTCAACGAATACCCATACGGTATCGCGATGGCGCGGTGGCGTGGGTGCGGTGTTCCAATAAACTTCAAAGGTAACGGTCGGTGGTGTAGCGTTGTAATCTACGCTGATACTACGTGTTTCGACCACTCTGGCGCCTTGTCCGAAAAGAGGGACAAGGAACAACAATGCTGTTATTAAAGAAAATAATTTTTTCATGCTGTTGTATGAATAATAATGATAAATAGGATGGTATGGTGTAAAAAAAAGACTGCCCGTCTGTGTTCAGTCGGCCGTTCCTTAGTAGAAAGCATAGGGGGTTATTCCTCATCGTAAATACATCTGTTTTTTACGGCGGCAAAGATAGTAATATTTTTTGAATAAAAAGACACTGTCACGGAAAAAATATTTTTTTTGCGAGGATGCAAGAGAAAGGGGTGCCGGGCGCTGGGTAAAAGATAGCCTGCGGGCATTGTCGGAAAGGAGATTTTTTGATTGCCGTAATTTTTCAGCGGAATAGGAAGACGCATTACGTAGCGGGGCGCGTCAGTCAATAAGTTGGTATCGTTGTCGTGCTTCGTCGAGCGAGCAGGCGTTAAAGTGCCACCATTCGCTTTTGACGGTTCGGAATCCCGCATCGGTCATTATTTTTCGCAGCAGTAAGCGGTTTTCTAATTCACGTGCGGTAATGCGACCGGTACGTACCAGCTCGTCTTCCTGGTCGGTATTGGCTTCGTAGCCGAAATAATCGTAGGGTGTTCCCATGTCCAGCGGGACGCCGGTACAGTCGACTAAAGTTAAGTCAACGGCCGCGCCGAAGTTGTGCATGCCGCCGCCTTTGCCCGGATTGGCTACGTAATAGTCCCACTCCGTGCCTTTCACCATATTCCACATGTCCCATTGTACACTGACCGGCCGACCGGCATCATAAATTCTAAACGTCAAATCGGGGCGTTGTTTCTTCAGGGCTTTGTAAGCCGTGAGTAGCATTTGCGCCACATCGGGCTGCAGATAAGCGCGGCTGATATCCTCATACAAAACTTTTCCCATGAAATTATACGGCGTTGCATAGACCAACTGCACCATCATCCCTTCGTCGAGCGACGCCACATCTACCATACCGATCGCCGCCATTTCCGCATCTTTAGCCGGCCATTCGCCCGTCTGCTGCTGCGGACGGGCAGCGCAAGAGTCGGCAAGGAGCGTCGCTATAGCCGGCGACGGTTGGTTGCACGAAGCAAATAGAATACAAGCGAGAAATAGAATAAAAAAAGTATGCATGATTTTCGTTTTTACTTTTGCAAAGATACGCGAAAAAGTGGAGTTATATTATGCCCCAAAGATGAAAAATGAAAGAATCGGCGCTAAAGGTCTTGAGGCGGTCGTTCTGTCTTTTCGGGAATCAAACTAAATGCCAATAGAGCAATCAACATGACCATCATTAATACATCCTTCGTGCCGTACGTGCTATAATGTACAACGAAGTCGCCAATACAGCCGATAGTTATAACAAGCAACATAATCATTTTAGGCTTTTGAATATGCCGAACCATTTTGTTTTCATACTCAATATCCTTATCCTTCTACATAGGTTCTGCAAATATCCTCGTTTTTCTTTTTCTCGCTATAAATTTATCGGGCAAAGAAGCTTGCCATACTCCCTAAAAACCGGTTTGCCCTCCCTCTTATCGTTCTTTTTTTAAAAAAATATTTATTGACATTCAGCTATTTGTAAAAAAAATGTAAAAAATATTTGTCAGTTTCAAAAAAGGTTGTACCTTTGCAGCCCTTTCGCAAGAAAATTTGCGAAAAGTGATAAAAACATTCTTTGACGTATTGAAAAATAAGTTTTGTACAACTGAGTACTTTAAAAGAGTAAAACGTTAATTTCTTTAAAAGAGAATTAAGAGTAGCAGGTTCAAGCTAAACATTAAAAGAAAATATACAATGAAGAGTTTGATCCTGGCTCAGGATGAACGCTAGCGGCAGGCTTAACACATGCAAGTCGAGGGGCAGCGGGGGTAGCAATACCTGCCGGCGACCGGCGCAAG
>JAIRKX010000065.1 GCA_031259805.1 Prevotellaceae bacterium
CGCAAAGGAAAAAACTTTGCGCCCTTTGTGTTTTTTGTGCATTGAAAGTTGGCTTCTTAACAATTAACAATTAACAATTAACAATTAACAATTAACAATTCTTACTATCTTTGTACTCCTTTTATATAAAATGAAAAAAGCAGCACTCATATTCATACTCTTTCTTTATGTCACGGCGTCGACGGCTCAGACGTCGTCGATGCAGGAACGGCGGCGCGAGCAGCAGTGGGTCGATTCGGTCATGCAGATACTGACGCCGCGACAGCGGATTGCGCAGCTTTTTATCGCGCCCGTCCACCTTACAGGCGATAAGCGAAATAATGTGGCGGCTACGCTCGACCTGCTGCAACGGGAGGCTATCGGCGGGGTCATTGTGATGAAAGCGCATCCGTCCCATTATGCAGCGGAGCTTAATGCGCTGCAAGCTTGCGCTGCGACGCCTCTGCTGGTTACGATGGACGCCGAATGGGGCGTGGCCATGCGGATGGACAGTATCATGCCGTTCCCGCGTCAGATGGCGCTCGGCGCAATTACCGACGACGACCTGATACGGCAGATGGGCGAGGCCGTCGGCGAACAGTGCCGGCGGGCAGGCATCCACCTGAACTTTGCGCCGGTGGTCGACATTAATAATAACCCCGCGAATCCGGTGATCAGCAGTCGATCGTTCGGCGAGAACAAGTATAATGTGGCCGGCAAAAGTAAAGCCTATATGCAAGGCCTGCAAAATAAGGGGGTAATGGCTTGCATTAAGCATTTTCCCGGACACGGCGACACGCATCAGGACTCGCACGAAACACTGCCGACAATTGCGCATTCGCTGTCGCGGATGGATTCCATCGAACTGTTTCCGTTTCGTACGCTGATGGAGGGAGGCATCGACGCGATTATGGTGGCGCACCTGCAAGTGTCGGCGTACGATACGGCGGCGCGCCCCTCGACGTTTTCCCCTGCGGTGGTCAGCCGGTTACTGCGCGATGGCATGGAGTTCGGCGGGCTGGTTATCACCGACGCGCTGAACATGAAGGCCGCTACCGGCTCCGGCGACAGCCATCCGCCGGCGTTAGCCGCGCTGCTGGCCGGTAACGACATCCTGCTGATGCCCGACAGTATTGCGGCCTCAATCACGGCTATCGAGCAGGCGGTGGCCGACGGCACGCTTTCGGCGCATCAAATTAATATGAAATGCCGGAAAATGCTGGCGGCAAAGTATCGCGCCGGTTTAAATGAATACACTGCCGTAAATGCCACCGGCCTGCGCGACGACCTGAACTGCCCGGCTAACGAAGCCCTGCGCTATCGTCTAACGGAACAAGCCCTGACCCTGCTGTGCAACGACAACGACCTGCTGCCGCTGCGCCGCCTTGATACGCTGAAAATCGCCTGCCTGAGCATAGGTAAGAATGGAGAGGCATTTGCGCAGTACTTGCAGCGGTATGCCGGAGTTGGAATAACAGGTGTCCATGGGACTTTGGGTACCCTCAGCGCCGCGCCGGACAGCTTGGAACAACTGCGGGAGCAACTGCGGGGATATAATCTAATTATAGCAGGGTATCATGCGACCGATACGCGGGCGTCGCGCAGATTCGGCGTCGACAGTCTTACGGCGGCCTTCCTTGCCGAAGTGGCGGCGGAGCAGACAGTGGCGCTCGTGTTCTTCGGCGTGCCCTACGGTATCCGGCAATTTACCGACAGGCATCGGTTTTCGGCCATCGTAGTGTCGTACGATAATACGAAGTACGCGCAGGAACGGTCGGCGCAATTGCTGTTCGGCGGCGTGGCGGCGCGGGGAACGCTGCCGGTGTCGATCGACGAATGGCGGATTTTCGGTAACGGCATCCGCCAAACAGCGCCTGTGCGGTTGCATTATGTGATGCCCGAAGAAATCGGCATCGCGCAGCAGGAATTGGCGGCAGTCGATACGCTGATTGCCGACGCCATCCGCCAAAAGGCCATGCCGGGCGCGCAGGTAATGGCCATCTACCGGGGCGATGTGTTTTACCATAAGGCCGTCGGGCATCATACATACGATTCGGCGGCGCGGGCGGTGTCGGAGCAGGATGTGTACGATTGGGCGTCGATTACGAAAATCGGCGCGACGCTGCCTGTCGTGATGCACATGGTCGACGACGGACAGTTGCAAGTCGAGGCGACACTGGGCTGCTACCTGCCGGAACTGGCCGAGACAAATAAATACGGCCTGCGTATCGTCGACCTGCTGACGCATACCGCCGGCTTGCAGGCATTCGAGCCGTTTCACCGGTCGCTGTTTAAGACCGCCGCGCGTGATTCATCGGGACTGCCCGATACGGTATACTTCGCGCATCAGGCGTCGCCACGCTATCCGCGGCAGGTGGCCGGCGGGCTGTATGCGTCGGACGATTTGGCGACGCTACTGTTCGACCGTATCGACCGGTCGCCTTTGCTGCGTAAGACGTACCGGTACAGCGACTGGGGATTCCTCTACTTGCAGCGGACGCTGGAACGCCTCACAGGGCACGGACTCGACCGGATGGCCGACAGTCTGTTTTATGCTCCGCTGGGAATGCACACGACCGGTTATCGTCCGCTGCTGCGTATGACGCCGGGCCGTATTGCACCAACGGAAATCGACACGTTGTTCCGCCGGCAGTGCGTCCACGGTACTGTCCACGACCCGACGGCGGCGCTGCTGGGCGGCGTGGCGGGGCACGCCGGCGTGTTCGGTAATGCCGACGACCTTGCAAAACTACTGCAGATGTACCTCAACGGTGGCGAATATGGCGGCGAACGTTACCTGCCGGATAGTATCATCGACCGGTTCACCGCCTGCGCCGCGTGCGATAAAGGCCTGCGCCGCGGACTCGGATTCGATAAGCCCGAACCTCGACCCGATAAACCCGGCCCCATCGGCCCCGAATGGTCGCTCGATAGCTACGGGCATTCGGGCTACACCGGCAACCTCTGCTGGATCGACCCGCAACGCCAACTAATCGTCGTCTTCCTCTCCAACCGCACCTTCCCCAACGACAATAACCGCCTCAGCCGAATGAATACACGGACGGCGGTCTTTTCGACTTTTGCGCGGGCGGCGCCGGAGTGAGGAATAGCAATCATCAATAAAAAATTGTATCTTTGCAGACATTATTTTTAGTATTAATTAAATATTCCAACACTATGGTGAATTACAAAAATCTTGGACTGGTAAACTCCCGCGGGCTGTTTATCGATGCGATTACCGGAGGATATGCAATTCCGGCATTCAATTTTAATAACATGGAACAAATGCAGGCGATTATCGCGGCATGCGTCGAAACAAAGTCACCGGTGATTTTACAGGTGTCGAGCGGCGCGCGGAAGTATGCCAACCAGACGCTGCTCCGCTACATGGCGCAAGGTGCGGTAGAGTATGCCAAAGAACTGGGGGTAGCCGTCCCTGTCGTGCTGCACCTCGACCACGGCGATACGTTTGAATTATGCAAATCGTGCATCGAATACGGCTTCTCGTCGGTGATGATCGACGGCTCGCATCACGACTATGCGAAAAATGTCGAACTGACGGCGCAAGTCGTAGAATACGCCCATCAATACGACGTAACGGTCGAAGGCGAATTAGGCGTACTGGCCGGCATCGAAGACGATGTGAAAGCCGAACACCATACCTATACGCAGCCCGAAGAAGTAGAAGACTTTGTAAAGAAAACCGGCGTCGATTCGCTGGCTATTTCTATCGGTACGTCGCACGGCGCATTCAAATTTAAACCCGGACAGAAACCGGAAATCCGGCTGGATATCCTCGCCGAAATCGAACAACGCATCCCCGGTTTCCCGATTGTGCTGCATGGCGCATCGAGCGTCCCGCAAGACATCGTGGCCGAAATTAACCACTACGGCGGCAAACTGAAAGACTCGATCGGTATCCCCGAAGAACAACTGCGCGCCGCCGCCAAATCAGCCGTATGCAAAATTAATATCGACAGCGACGGTCGTCTGGCAATGACCGCCGCTATCCGCAAAGTATTTGTCGAACAGCCCGCCGAATTTGACCCGCGTAAATACTTAGGGCCGGCGCGCGACAAACTGAAAGCGCTTTATATCCATAAAATAAAAGAAGTACTGGGAAGCGACAACAAAGCATAGACGAGATTTATTCGAAAAATTATGTGGAAACGATACGCCGTTCTTATTTTCTTACTATGTACCGCAGGTAAAAGCGCCGTGTGCCGGACTGCCGGCGATAGTCCGGGCCTCGAATCGGACGATCTGATAGGCGGCCACCCGATAAAGTTTGCCATGCCCATTCTGGTCATTGCGCCTGATGCACGCGCCGGCGGAATGGGCGATATCGGCGTAGCTACTACCCCGTCGACAAACGACCAAAACTGGAATGCCGCCAAATACATCTTTATCGAATCGCAAACAGGCGTAAGCCTTTCGTATATTCCCTGGCTGCGCAACATCGGATCGAGCAACATCAACCTGTTTTATTTAACAGCCTACCATCGCTTCGACAACAAAAATGCCATCGGAGCAAGCCTCCACTACTTCTCCGTCGGCAGTCTCGATCTTCGCGACGTGAATAATAACTTCCTGAATACGACTAACCCCTCCGAATGGGCGGTCGATTTTTCCTACTCCCGTTTGCTGGGCGATCATTTTTCGATGTCGCTTACCGGTCGGTATATCCTGTCCGATATTTCGGGCGGATATACCGACATCCAACGCGGCGTACGCATTAAAGCAGCCTATGCCGTGGCGGCCGACGTTGGGCTGTACTACTTCAGGCCTGTCGATTGGGGCAACCGCGACGGCTTGCTTTCCCTCGGTGCGGCCATCAGCAATATCGGGTCGAAAATGAATTATTCGAGTACCGGCGACGAAGTACGCTCCTATTTTCTCCCGACGACCTTGCGCATGGGCGGCGCATGGACGGCTCATCTCAACGAACGGCACGACATTGCCGTCCATTTGGAATTGAGTAAATATTTAGTGCCTACGCCCGAAGCGTCCGGCGCGATTCCGAATGTCAGTATTTTTCAAGGCATGATACAGTCGTTCTACGATGCGCCGGGCGGCTTTTCGGAAGAGATGCAGGAAATCATGCTGGGCGCAGGATTGGAATATACATACATCCGCCATTTTATGGCGCGCGCCGGCTATTATCACGATACGAAAAGTCCGAACCGGAAATATTTTACGGTCGGCGCAGGCATCCGCTACCAAATCTACACGCTGGATATGGCCTACCTCATCCCGACCTTTTCCGGCTTTACCAATCCGCTGGCCAATACCATACGGATAACCTTGTCGGTCGATTTCGGCCACAGCGACCGTTCCCGCCCGCCACGGACGAGCACAAAGAACGGCGAGTCGGACTTCTTCACCTATTAACAACATGTGTCCTGTTCGCATAGGCAACGGTTTTGATGTACACCAACTGGCTACAGGCCGTCCGCTATGGTTGGGAGGCATCCGTATCCCGCACCACAAAGGCTGCGTAGCCCATTCCGACGGCGACGTGCTGGTTCATGCCATCTGCGACGCCTTATTAGGCGCGGCGGCGTTGCGCGACATAGGCGTGCACTTCCCCGATACCGATAAGGCCTACAAAGATATCGACAGTAAACAGCTATTGCAGGCCACCATGCAATCAGTACGGAGCGCCGGCTATGAAATAGGCAATATAGATACGGTTGTATGTCTGGAGCAGCCGAAAATCAAAGACTATATTCCCACAATGCAGGAAACATTAGCGCAGGTTATGCACATTGCCCTCGCCCAGCTTTCGATTAAGGCGACCACTTGCGAACAGTTAGGCTATGTAGGACGGGAAGAAGGCGTGTCGGCTTACGCGGTAGCCATTTTACAATTTAAGTTGGAGAACTCGTAAAAAAATTGTACTTTTGCACTCCCAAAAAAGCGGCGCGGTAGCTCAGCTGGTTAGAGCGCATGATTCATAATCATGAGGTCTCCGGTTCAATCCCGGATCGCGCTACAGAAAGACGAAGGGCGTTCAAAAAGAGAACGCCCTTCCCTGTTTTCAGATTGCCCATGCAAATCCGGCAATACATCTCACACATCACTTTATCGCATATTGTTTTTCGTCGCTTGCACTGACGGGGTAATGAACCGTTTGAAGTCGGCGTATTCATCGGGCAGGACGATGTCTTTACGCTTCTCGAACCGGCGAGGCGTTCTCATGTCCTTTCAGGATTTCCGTAAGGTTTCCCTGAATACGTAATCGGAGCGTACTACGAAGGTTTCGGAGCGTACTACGAAGGTTTCGTAGTATACTACGAAGGTTCCGTAGTATACTACGAAAGTCTCAGAGCGTACTACGAAGGTTCCGTAGTATACTACGAAGGTCTCAGAGCGTACTACGAAAGCTTCGGAGCGTACTACGAAGGTTTAAAAGATACCACGCAGGGCGCTTTACGTATCACAAAAAAATAATTATCTTTGTACACTGTTTTTAACAAATTAAAATTTAACACTTATATATATGAATAATGCTACATTCACGTATCCCTACCCGGCTAATGAGCCGGTGAAAAGCTATGCGCCGGGGTCGTCTGAGCGGACGGCGCTGCAAAAAGAATTAGATCGCCTGTCGGCGTCCGAAATCGAAATCCCACTGATTATAGGCGGGCAGGAAGTGCGTTCGGGCGATACCGGCAAAGTGGTCATGCCGCACGACCATCGTCATGTGCTGGCTACGTACCACAAGGCCGGGGCGAAGGAGGTGCAGGCGGCCATCCGTGCGGCAGTCAACGCGCAAAAGGAATGGGAACGCTTCCCGTGGGTCGAGCGCGCCGCCATCAACCTGCGTATCGCCGAACTGATATCGAAGAAATACCGCTGGCTAATGAACGCCGCCACGATGTTAGGACAAAGTAAGAATGCTTTTCAGGCGGAAATCGACTCGGCGTGCGAGAACATCGACTTCCTGCGTTTCAATACCCACTATGCCGGTCGTATCTACGGCGAGCAGCCGCATAGCGAACCGGGCGTGATCAACCGCGTCGAATACCGTCCGCTCGAAGGGTTTGTGTTTGCGCTGACCCCATTCAATTTTACGGCCATCGCCTCGAACCTGAACATGTCGCCGGCGCTCATGGGCAATGTATGCCTGTGGAAACCGGCTACGACGGCCATCTATTCCAATTATTTTCTGATGAAGATATTTCAGGAGGCGGGCGTTCCCGACGGGGTCATTAACTTCCTGCCCGGCTCGGGGCGCGTGATAGGCGATGTGGTGTTTGCCGACCGTCATTTTGCCGGGCTGCATTTCACCGGTTCGAGCGCTACGTTCGACCAGCTATGGCAAACGACCGGACGTAACCTGTCGCGTTACCGCACATACCCTCGGATGGTAGGCGAAACGGGCGGCAAGGATTTTGTCATTGCCCACCCTTCGGCCGATGCACAGACGCTGGCGGTGGCGCTGGTGCGCGGGTCGTTCGAGTATCAGGGACAGAAATGCTCGGCCTCGTCGCGCGCGTATGTGCCCTCGAACCTGTGGCCGGCAGTCAAGCGACAGATGGGCGAGATGCTCGCCGAAATCAAAACCGGCGATGTCCGCGATTTTTCCAATTTCCATAATGCCGTGATCGACGAGGCATCGTTCGACAATATCATGCAATATATTGCCAAAGCCAATGCATCGGGCGAGGCCGAAATCGTGTTCGGCGGCACGGGCGACAAGTCGAAAGGTTATTTCATCGAGCCGACCGTTATACTGGTTACCGATCCGCATTTTGTAACGATGGAAGAGGAGATTTTCGGGCCGGCGCTGTCGGTGTTCGTCTATCCCGAAAACCGGTGGAACGAAACGCTGCAACTGCTTGATGAGACATCGCCTTACGGGCTGACCGGAGCGGTGTTTGCACAAGACCGCTATGTGCTTATCGATGCGGCCGGCAAATTGCGGTATGCGGCCGGCAATATTTATTTTAACGATAAATCGACCGGTGCGGTGGTCGGGCAACAGCCTTTCGGCGGAGCGCGCCGTAGCGGGACGAACGACAAAGCCGGCAGTTATCTCAACCTTGTCCGTTGGGTCAGCCCGCGTACGATTAAAGAAGCGCTGACGCCGCCGACAGACTATAGCTATCCTTTCTTGGGTTAATGGTGCAGGGTGGCGGGCTTACTGCCGGCTGCTACTGTTCATCTTCGATAATAAAAATAACTTCGCCCGGGCCTACAAAATAAAATTGTTCCCGGGCGATTTTTTCGAGGCTGTCGGGGTTGGCAAAGGCGTTTATTTTTTGTCGGGTGGTTTGGATGTTCCGTTCTAATTGCTGTTGTTCCTGCTCCAGACTATTCAAATGAATCCGTTCCGAAATCCAATCCATTAGATTAATGGAGTCGATCAGCCAAATCCATATCACAAACCCGACCGCCGTGAGGAAGTAGCGATTCTTCAATAGCGGCGGAATGGGCATCGCTTTCAGCTTTTGTATCATCTTGCGCATGGATGGATGTACTTTTGGTTAAAAAACAGGGGCTGTGGCTTCGGGCGAGGGGGTTCCGCCGTCGATTTCAGGCCAGCCGTCGCGCCAGTATATGCGTTCGAGCATGAGTGTGCGGCGGCCTTTTTCGTTTGTTTTGTCATAGGAATGGAAGAGTATCCAGTCGTTGCCGGCGGCGTCCTGTACGATTTCGGAGTTATGTCCTGTGCCGATGAAGCGCTCGTTGCCGCGTATGACGACCTCGTGATGGTTGTCGAGCATGGGTTGTCCTTGGCGGTTAAGGTAGGGGCCAAAGAGGTTGTCGGAGCGGCCGACGACCGTGATGTAGGTGCTGGTAATTCCTTCGCAGCATGTGCCGGTTGAGGCAAAGAGGTAGTAGTAGCCGTTGTGTTTATGGATGTATGTGCCTTCGTAGATATTGCCGGCGATGTGCTGTTTTTCGGCGTCGTTGCGGATGTGTAGGCCGTCGTCGGAGAGGGCTATTGCGTAGATGCCGTAGAAGCTGCCCCAGAAGAGGTACTTTGTGCCGTTTTCTTCGATGTAGAACTGGTCGATCGAATTGTCGACGCCTATGTCTTTGCTGATGAACAGCGCGCCCCTGTCGGTAAACGGGCCTTCGGGGCGGTCGGCTACCGCTACGCCGATGCCGCAAAGTCCAAGGCATCCCCATCGCGACATGGAGTAATAGAGTACGTACCGTCCGTCGATATAGTTGATGTCCGGCGCCCACAGGCCGCCTTTGGGTTCAAAGGTCGGGCGGGTGGCGTCTGTGAAGGCTGTGCCGACAAATTCCCAATCTACCAAGTTTGTTGAACGATGGATGGGGGTGTTGCGAATGTCTTCCGTGGCATAGAGGTAGAAGTAGCCGTTGTCGGCGCGGATGATGGTCGGGTCGGGCAGGCTGTAGTTGACTACCGGATTGCGGTATGTTTTTCCGGATGGTTCGGGCGGCTGCGGATTGTCGATGGCGCCGGCGGGGATGATGGCCGTTAGGCTGAATAGTAAAAGTAAATTCATTGTGGCGTTGTTTATAAGTTTGTTTTTAATTATTTTCTATTCTTTGTATTTTCGTCGGGTTCCATTTGTCTTTTGGTCGGGCGGGTTTGGCGGGGTGGCCGATGGCGACGATGTTCAGGGGGATGATGTGTGCCGGCAGTTGCAGGGTGTGTTGTACGGTTTGTATGCGGTCGGGGTATGGGTAGACGCCTGTCCATACTGCTCCGAGGTTGATGGCTTGTGCGGCGAGGAGGAGGTTTTCCGTGGCTGCGGCGCAGTCCATGACCCAGCTGATGGCCGATTCGTCGGTGTGGACGCGGGTGTCGCCGCAGACGACTATGGCCAGGGGTGCGTCGCGTAGCATGGCGGCGTAGGGCAGGTGGGCGGCCAGGGTGTGTTTTGCTGTTTCCTGACTGACGACGACAAAGCGCCAGGGTTGTTTGTTTTTTGACGTCGGGGCAGCCATCGCCGCCCGCAGCAGCGTTTCTATGTCGGCGTCTGTTACCGGCTGGGGCGTGTAGTGGCGCACACTGGTGCGTTCGTGAATAACGGTTAGTGTATCTTTCATTGCAGAATCTTTTGTGCAAATATAAACAAATCTTTGTAAATTTGTCTTTTTAATATTTTAAAATAATGCATCGAATTCGTTCTTTTTATCCGACTCTTGGTCAGTCGTGGGTAGTGGTGGCCGTTTTTTTGAGCGCTACGTTGGGGATTTCGTTTATGATTTCTACGGTTGCGGCGCTTTTTGGAGGGGCGATGATTCCCGGTTCGTGGGTTACGCTGGCTGCGTATACCGTTCCGTTTGTTTTTGTGGCGGGTTTTATTTATTGGCTGCCGTCCGGTCTTCGGCTGTCTGCGGCGCCGGACGCGCCTGTTACGTCCGACGTGAGACGGAAGTTGTCGCCCATGTTATTTGTATGGTTGCTGCTGCTGGCGCCTCTGCTTTCCATTCTCACCGAGCCGCTGACTATGTGGATACCGATGCCCGAATATATGAAAGAGATGTTCGGCAGGTTATTTCAGCGGGATGCTGTAACGCTGCTGATGGTGGCGGTGGCTGCGCCGGTGTGTGAAGAGTGGATGTGTCGCGGCGTCATTGCCAAAGGGCTGTTGCGGCACAGTACGCCGGGGAAGGCTATTGTGTGGTCGGCATTTATTTTTGCATTGATTCATCTGAATCCGTGGCAGGCGCTGCCGGCTTTTGTTTTCGGGTTGTTTCTGGGGTATGTTTATTGGAAAACGCAATCGCTTTGGCCATGTATTTTCATTCATTTTGTAATTAATGGTCTTTCATTCCTGCTGCTGTTTCTTTTCCCCGAGATGGACGTGAATGCTTCTATGAGGGAGATTGCCGGCGCGGATTACTGGAAGCTTTATGTGATGGCTGCACTGGCGGCGGTGTATGTGGGGTATTTGGTGAAACGGTTGTTGGGGGATTAAGTATTGGGTGTTTAAAATTGAAGGTAAGGAATGATGAATGTAAATGCGTGTGCGGGAGTGGAAGAGCCGGCGGTGGCGTGGCCGGTGGGGGCGTTTGGCGGAGAAATTATCGTGGTCGACAATCGGGAGGAGGTTAAGGAGGCGGTGCGCTATCTGTCGGGACAGCCGACGTTGGGTTTCGATACGGAGACAAAGCCGATGTTCGTTTCGGGACGGCGTAACAGTAATACTGCGGCGTTGCTGCAATTGACGACGGAGGAGCGGGCGTATCTGTTCCGTTTAAAGAAGATCGGCCTGCCGCGGGGTGTGGCGGGATTGTTGGCCGATAAGGGTATTCTTAAGATCGGCGCCGCCGTCCACGAAGATATGCGGCAGTTGCAGGCGGCTTATTTCTTTCGTCCGGCGGGATTTGTGGATATTCAACGTGTGGCGCCCTGCTACGGTTTTGCGGAGAAGGGGGTAAAGAAGCTGGCGGCGCGGATATTACACATTCATATTTCGAAGAACCAGCAGTTGTCGAATTGGGAGAATGCGGCGCTGAGCTATTCGCAATGCCTGTATGCGGCGACCGATGCGTGGGTGTGCCGCGAGATATTCCTTGCGTTGCAGCGGGAGCGTCCGCTGACCGACGCCGAGTGGCAGCAGGTGATGAAAAAGGAATGAGGGATACCCGTTTTTTTTGATTATTTGGAAATAATAATTACCTTTGCCGCTGCTTTGATACGGAATAACGGTCGAAGCGCTTAGCTAACAAAATTAATAATAATAAAACAACTGTCTTATGATTCAGTATGTATTAGAAAAAAACCTCCTCACAGAGGATCAACCGAGCGACTTCCGGGCACGTCCGGTAAATGTACGTTCGATGACAGAAGACGATCTGGCCGACGAAATAGCTGACGCCAATGTAGGTATCAGCAAG
>JAIRKX010000122.1 GCA_031259805.1 Prevotellaceae bacterium
TACAACGTAGGAAACCTTCCTGACGACAAAAAGTACGTTTCCTACAACGTAGGAAACCTTCCTGACGACAAAAAGTACGTTTCCTACATCGCAGGAAACCTTCCTGACGACAAAAAGTACGTTTCCTACAACGTAGGAAACCTTCCCGACGACGAAAAGCGCGTTCCCTACATCGCAGGAAACCTTCCTGACGACGAAAAGCGCGTTTCGCGACTATATTAATTACCCCGAGTTATAAACCAATAAAATCAATATAAGTATGACATGAAATCAAATCTACCCCTCCCATTTCAATGGACAGCCCTTAGAGGTAAATTAGTAAAAAATCAACAGTAAAAATTAATGAATGTATTTATGAATTATTTTAAAACCACAGTACAATTTTTTGTTCTTCTATGTTTGTCGGTGTTGCCGGTAGCGGCATTCGGACAAACCACCGTGACGGGAACCGTGACGGACAAATACGGTTCGCCGCTCGCCGGAGCAAGCGTCGCAATCAAAGGCTCCGGCAAAGCGACGATGGCCGACATCGACGGTAAATTTATCCTGACAGGCGTCGAAGCCGGCGAGGTATTGGCCGTCTCATTTCTCGGCTATCAGACAAAAGAAATACCCGTCGGTAGCGAAACGACCTACACCGTAGTATTGGGCGAGACCGCCGCCGCCCTCGACGAAGTGGTCGTTACGGCTCTTGGTATCAAACGGGCAAAAAAGGCGTTAACCTATAATGTGCAGGAAATCCCTGCGGCGGAAATTACGAAGGTCAAAAGCGCCAGCTTTGTCAATAGCCTTGCCGGGAAAGTAGCAGGAGTCGATATCAACAGCAGTTCGTCGGGCATAGGCGGTTCTACGCGCGTAGTGATGCGAGGCCTGAAATCGCTCTTCGGCAACAACAACGCCCTGTATGTAATCGACGGGATGCCATTGCCGGAACTGCGCACCGCGCAACCGGAGAGCTTTTATGAAGTGCCCGATGGCGGCGATGGCGACGGTATTTCCAACATCAATCCCGAAGACATTGCCGGCATCACGGTACTGACCGGAGCCGCCGCCGCCGCCCTTTATGGGAATATGGGCGCCAACGGCGTAATCCTGATCACAACCAAACGGGGTGAAGCGGGGCGGACGAAAGTATCGTATTCGAACAATACGAGTTTCTCATCGCCGTTTCTCATGCCGAAGTTCCAGCAGACCTACGGGTCGGAAATCGGGAGCCCAACCAGCTGGGGCGATAAAATGACGACGCCGTCGACCTACAATCCGGCGGACTTCTTCCAGACAGGCTTCAATACGATTAACTCACTGACCGTATCAAGCGGCACGGAACGCAACCAGACGTTTGTCTCCGTATCGTCGTTGAATGCCCGCGGCATTGTGCCGAACAACCTCTACAACCGTTATAATTTTACGGTGCGTAATTCGACAGCGCTGATGCAGCAGGGCGACACGGATGTGCTGACGCTCGATATGAACTTTTCGTACATCCGGCAAAATGACCAGAATATGGTCAGCCAGGGGCGATACTACAACCCGCTGGTACCGATTTACCTGTTCCCGCCGTCGGACGATATTACCAAATACCAACTCTATGAAACGTATGACATGGAGCGCGGATTCCGGACGCAAAACTGGAAGTACGGCGACCTTGGGCTGAACGCGCAAAATCCCTACTGGATTGTCAACCGCAATATGTTCAACAGCGACCGCGACCGCTTTATGCTGGGCGCCGCCTTAAAATATACAATGACCGACTGGCTCAATATAACGGGACGCGCGCAGTACGACCGTATGGCAATGCACTACACCCGCAAAATTTATGCGTCGTCGTTAACCCTGTTTGCCTCGGATTTCGGGAATTACCTGGAAGCAAAAACCGATAACCAATACTTCTACGGCGACGTGATTGCCAATATCAATCAACGCTGGAACGATTTTACGCTGACGGCCAACATCGGGGCAAGCATCGTCGACAACCAGTCCGACATGTCGGGCTTCGAAGGACATTTGATGAACGTGGCCAACTGGTTTCATGCACTCAATACGGATAAGAACAACCACGGTTTTATGAACCAGGAAGTCTACCGCGAACAAACACAGTCGGTATTTGCGACGGCGCAATTCGGCTACAAAAGCATTTATCTCGACCTGTCGGCGCGTAACGACTGGGCTTCGACGTTTGCCGGCACCAACACCGGCTCGTTCTTCTATCCGTCGGTCGGGCTATCGACCGTCGTAACCGATCTGGTGGATATTAACCGCCACATCCTTTCCTTCCTGAAAATACGCGGTACATACAGCGAAGTAGGCTCGCCGCCGCTACGCTACATCACCTTCCGTCAATATGAGAAGGAGAAGGAAGGCGGCAGCCCGCTGCCCGAAACCTACGGCATCAAACCGGCTACCGACCTGCAACCCGAACGTACCAAAGCCTTCGAACTGGGCGCTAATATTATCCTCTTTAAGGATAAGATTACGCTCGACCTTACCTATTATAATACGAATACCTACAATCAACTTTTCCTCCGGGAACAGTCGCCGACCATTGCCGGCTTCCGCGCCGAATATGTCAATGCCGGTAAAGTGAACAACTACGGACTGGAACTGTCGGCCGCATTAAACCAAAAATTAGGGCCGGTCGACTGGCGGCTGGGCGTTACCTATTCATTCAATAAAAATGAAATTAAGGAACTGTTGCCTGGCGCCGACGAGATGGACATCATGACGGTCGGCACCTATAAATCACGATTAGTAAAAGGCGGTTCGGTGGGCGACATCTACAGCAACGGCCTCCGTACCGACCATGAAGGCAATATTTTTGTCGATGCCACGCAAGGAACCATTGCACCGGACTATGAAAAATGGTATAAACTGGGGAACACCGAACCAAAATACAATTTAGGAATCAGCAACAGTTTCCGATTTAAAGGCATCAGCCTCGATTTCATGGTTACGGCACGTGTAGGCGGCGTAGGCACGTCGACCACGCAGGCAATCATGGACCAGTTCGGCGTATCGCAAGCAACGGCCGATACCCGCGATGCCGGCGGCATACCGGTAAACTACGGAGAAGTAACGCCGACGAACTGGTATTCGGTCGTCGCCGGCGGCTATACCGGCCTGTTGACCTACTACACGTACAGCATGACCAACGTCCGCCTCAAACAAGCCAGCATCAGCTACACGTTGCCGTCGAAACTGTTTAAAGACAAGTTGGACGTAACGCTGTCGCTCATCGGGCAAAACCTGCTGATGTTCTACTGCAAGGCGCCATTCGACCCGGAACTGACCAGCGCCACCAGCACTTATTTCCAAGGATTCGACTACTTCATGCCGCCAAGCGTGCGCAGTTTCGGATTCGGTGTAAACGTAACATTTTAAATAAACAGCTATATGAAAATGAGAAGATATAAAACAATTGCAATCGTATGGGGCTGCTTGTGTGTAGCCGGACTGGGTGCATCGTGTACCGGCGCGTTCGACGAAATCAACACCAACCCCAATACCGTCCCGTATGAGATGATGCTTCGGGACAACCTGATTACTGGCTCGGCTATCGGCCAAATGGAAAACTACTGCGTTACGACCGACGCCAACCAGTATCAACGAATGTTTAACCTCGCCGGCGATATTTATGCAGGCTACTTCGGAGGCACCAATACATGGGAAAATAATTATAACGGCATCCAGTATGTCTTGCTTCCCAACTGGTATAATGTGGCGTTTGAAGTAGGTTACGAGCGTATCATGGCGGCCTGGCGCGTCGTCGATCTGGTAAAGGACGAAGAACCGCAAGCCTATGCGCTGGCGCAAATACTGAAGGTCTTCGGCATGCACAAGATTACCGATATGTACGGCCCGATTCCCTATTCCCAATTTGGAAAAGCGGAAATCGTACCCTACGACTCGCAGGAAGCCATCTACGACAGCTTCCTTACGGAACTTACCGACGCTATCGACGTCCTGACCGAGTTCGTACAACTCTACCCGGGCGCCGCCCCGTTGAAAAACTACGACGCCATCTACCAAGGCGACTACAGTAAATGGATTAAATTTGCCAATACGCTAAAACTCCGGCTGGCCATGCGCATCGCGTATGCCGATGAAGCCAAAGCGAAACAGAATGCCGAAGAAGCAGCCAACCATCCCGCAGGCCTGCTGTCCGATAACGCCGACAACGCCTTCTATCCCGTTCCGCAACGCAATCCGCTGAACGAAATATGGGATGCCTATCAGGATACCCGTATGGGTGGCACGATTGCCTGCTACCTAAATGGCTTCGGCGACCCGCGCCGCGAAGTGTACTTTTCGCTCCCTGCCGGCACCACTACGTGGAATGGCGTACGTAGCGGCACCACGTACAGCACGACCAACCTGAACAACTACCGCAACCGCGCCGCCTTGCCCAAAGTAGGGCCAAACGACCCACTGCAATGGATGGTAGCTGCCGAATCGCACTTCCTGAAAGCCGAAGGCGCTTTGCGCGGATGGAATATGGGGGGCGGCGTTCCGAAAGACTTCTACGAACAGGGAATCCGCACTTCATTCGACCAGCACGGCCTTTCGGCAAACTACGCCACTTATGTCGCCAATACAACCGCGACACCATCGAACCTGTCGCCGGCCATCGTAAGCGCCGATGCGTATACCTATAGTCCGGCGAATACAATCACGATCGGATGGGTTGAATCCGACGACCCTGAACGGAAGCTGGAGCGGATTATCACGCAAAAATACGTAGCCATCTTCCCCGACGGGCAGGAGTCGTGGAGCGAGTTCCGAAGGACAGGCTATCCGAAAGTGATCCCCGTCCGCTTCAACCGCTCGCCGACCAATACCATCAGTACGACTGAACAAATACGCCGGCTGGTGTTCCCCACCACCGAGTATGATAAAAACACCGCCGAAGTGCAAAAAGCCGTCGATATGATTGGCGGCGTCGACCATGGAGGTATTAAACTATGGTGGGATAAGAAGAATTAAGAGTTAAGAATTATAAAAAGTATATTTTATGAAAAAGCAATTACAGATAATCACAGTATTTTTCATTGTCATCGCAGCCGGCTGGCTGGCCGCATGCGATGTAGAACCGGAACCGCTCGAAATCCAGAAAAGCTTGCAATGGCAGGACAAGGGCGAAGACTATTATGCCAATCTAAGGGCATGGAAAGCGACGCGCCCCGAATTTGGCTTCGGATGGTTCTCGGGACGTACGGGCAAAGCATCGCTGCAAGGCAGTATGCGCAACATTCCCGACAGCATCGGCATCATTTCCATTTGGGGCGGCTTTAGCCCTGACACCGATCCCATACAGAAGGAAGAAATGTATCATTACCAAAAAGTCTGCGGTACAAAAATCCTCCGCACCTACCTGCTCGAAAGTTTGTTTCCTCTGGAAAAGGAAGAGGGGAAAACCGACTTGCAACTGATGCAGGAACAATGGGGATGGGACGACGGCGCCTTGCGTCCGACCGATCGTTATGTAGCCGTTACGCCGGCGCAGGAAGAGGCCATTCGCAAGTTTGCCCGTTCCATTGCCGAACCGGTCGTAGCCGGCGGGTTTGACGGAATGGACATCGACCACGAACCGAATGTAGGCGGCGGTACGAAACCCTACGTACTGGGCGGCTATTGGAACCGGATGCTCGTCTTCTTCGATGAAATGAGCAAATACTTCGGCCCGAAATCCGGCACCGAACGCCTCCTCGCCATTGATGGGGAATACTATTCATATATCCTGCCCGAAATCGGCCCTATGCTGGACTATGTCATTGCGCAAGCCTACAATTCACCGGGCTACACAGATTTGGACAATCGCATAGGCCGATTATATACGACCTTCCCCGATATTCCCAAAAAAGAACTGGCCGCTAAATTTATTGTAGCGGAAAACTTTGAAAGCTATGCCGGCAATGGCGGCGTTACGTATACCACCCGCGACGGGCAACGTGTACAATCCTCAATCGGGATGGCTATGTGGCAGCCGATAGTCGATGACGAACCGGTGCAGAAAGGCGGCGCAGGAACCTATCACATGGAATATGAATACAACTTTTTCCAAGATTACAAGTATATCCGCCAAATGATAAACATCATGGGACAACGCGAAAATGAAGAATAACGTAAATAAAAAAAGTATGAAACAGATCGTATTATTCAGTATTATTTTGGGTATGGGATTACTGGGTTCCTGTACCAATGCCATCGAATTTGAAAACAGGGTGTATATGGCCGGCACGGAAGATTCGGATACCCGACAGTTAGTGGTTGACGGCGTACCATCCGAAGTAGCTTTTATGGTTACCCTGGCCGACTTGGTGGACGAAACGATTGAAGTAAGCGTGGCCGCTGACAACGGCCTCATTACCGCTTACAACGATAAGTACCATAAAAACTACAAGCCCATGCCCACCGGCAGCTTTAGCCTCTCGGCTTCGACGCTGCGTATCGAACCGCAGAACCTTCGCTCCAATCCGGCAAAAGTAGTGATTACCGACGATTCCGAATTTAAGGAAGGCGAAAGCTACCTGATTCCCGTTACCATTACCGGTATAAACGGCGGAGTGAAATTATTGGAAGCGTCGAAAACCATTTACTTTGTCATCATCAAAACCATCGTAACCAAAGCGTGCGATTTGAAAGGCGCCCTGTATTTTCAGGTAGACTTTTCCAAATTCGACGACGCCAGTCTGAAGGCGCTATCGGGCGCGACGATGGAAACGCGCTTCTACTGTACCGCCACCATGACAGCCAATCCGTGGATCAGCAGTATCATGGGACTGGAAGAAAACTGGCTCATTCGCATGGGCGATGCCCGCAACATCCCCGACAATGCCATCCAAACGGCTGGCAGTGGCAGCAACGCTACCGCTCCCAACCCAATACCGCTGAAAGAATGGCACCACGTAGCGGCGGTATTTGAAAACCAAGTCGTGAAGCTCTATATCGACGGCAATCTCGAAGCCCAGACACCACACCCGGGAAGCCCCGAAAGCGGCGGCTTTATAAATTTAACGTGGGTATATGGCGACCCGTCGTTCACCATCGGGCGTTCGGCTAATGCAAACGCCCGCCGCTGGAACGGCTATTTCAGCGAAATGAGGGTGTGGAAAAAAGCGCTTACCCGCACCGACATTGCCAACAATATGTGCTACGTCGACCCCGCTTCGCCCGATTTGGTTGCCTACTGGCGTTTCGACGGCTCTACGACCGAGGAAGAAGGGAAAATCGTTGTGCTTGACCATACCGGACACGGATACAATGCCGTCCCTTCTACAACCATACAATCGACCAATTGGGTAGAAGGTGTCAAGTGTCCATAGATTCAGCCGGTAGTTGGCAGTCGCAGTCGGCAGTGAACAATAGGTAATAATCAATTGGTACGGACGCGGGCAGGGTTGAAACTCTGTCCGCGTTTGTTTTTGTCTGAAGGGTGATTTGAGCGCTTTTCATCCCTCTCATCCACTTTCGCCCTTCATCGGGTGTATTTCAAATTGTCGCAAACCCGGCTTATCGTAGCGCGTCATTGCGAGGACGAAGCCCGAAGCGCGTCATTGCGAGGGTGAAGCCCGACCTTCTATAGGATCCGATCCCGACCTTCTATCAAATCCGATTTGAACCTTCTATCAAATCCGATTTGAACCTTCTATCAAATCCGATTTGAACCTTCGATCAAATCCGATTTGAACCTTCTATCAAATCCGATTTGAACCTTCTATAGGATCCGATCCCGACCTTCTAT
>JAIRKX010000193.1 GCA_031259805.1 Prevotellaceae bacterium
TTTGTACATTTAAAACTTGTCAATGTCTTCACACTGTTGTAGCTTGCTCCGCAATTTTTACAATAATATTTTGGAGTATTGGCCGCCAATCCAAAGAGGGCAATTAACAATAACATAAAAAACTTTTTCATACACTATTCCTCCACTCCAAATTCCCAAAAATATCCGGCGGATGTTTTCGACCGGGTCACTAACATAGTTATGTCATAGTTTATTATAGTATAAGCCCAGATTTTTTTAACATCATCTGTATAAATCACCTTTGGGGTTGTGTAAATAAAATTTTGAATATCAAGCAGAACATCATATTGTTCTTTTATAGGCTCCTGCGGAATGCCCCGCAGGGCGCTGGTTGCAGCGCTACTTTCAGCAGTAAGTGGAAAATATTTCCGATTATTATGCATACCGTTTTCGATTCGTTTTTGGTTTAAACATACAAATATGCCGCAAAGGTATACTATTTTTTTTAAATGAACAAAACTTTTTTGACTTGACTAACATTTTTTTTGAAACGGGGTAAGTTCAAATAGTAAATGCAACTGGGATAAGAAAAGAAAATTGAGTATGCATTTAATTTTTTATATCTTTGCAACCGTAAAATTATTAAACACTATATCAATATGAAATTACTGGAAGGAAAGACGGCTATTGTTACCGGTGCAGCACGCGGCATTGGCAAGGCTGTTGCATTACGTTTAGCGCAGGAAGGCTGCAATATTGCCTTTACCGATTTGGTGATTGACGACAACGCCCAACGCACCAAAGCCGAATTGACGGCATGCGGCGTGAAAGCTAAAGGCTATGCGGCCAACGCCGCGAAGTTCGACGAAACCATTCAAGTGGTAAATACGATAGCCAAAGAGTTCGAACGCATAGATGTGTTGGTTAACAATGCCGGTATCGCCCGCGACGGCCTGTTGATGCGCATGAGCGAAGAACAATGGGACTTGGTTATTACCGTTAACTTGAAGTCGGCGTTCAACTTCACTCGCGCTGTCGTACCGACGATGATGCGCCAGAAAGCGGGTAGTATTATTAATATGAGCTCTGTCGTAGGCGTATCGGGCAATGCGGCGCAAGCGAACTATTCGGCGTCTAAAGCGGGCATGATAGGGCTGGCGAAATCGGTAGCGAAAGAATTGGGCTCGCGCGGCATTCGCTGCAATGCCATTGCGCCCGGCTTTATCATTACCGAAATGACACAACAACTATCCGACGAAGTACGTGCAAAATGGATAGAAACGATTCCTCTACGTCGTGGCGGCATGCCCGAAGACGTGGCGAATGTAGCCTTATTCCTTGCCTCCGACCTGTCGTCGTATGTAAGCGGCCAAGTGATCCCGGTGTGCGGCGGCATGAACATGTAAGTGTTGAACGATGAGTGATTCATAATTCATCACTCTTGTTTCGTTATTTATAGAATATACTTCTTTTTATTGTGATAATCAGTAATTTTTGAATATACGAAATGATATGTTTGGGCGTATATTAAAACTATCTTTCAAATGACTCGGAACGAATACCTATTTGCCCAACTTGTAGAATTGCTTAAATAGTTCCCTATAAACACGACACAATACTGATTATTAAGAAAATGATGAAAAGACTTATCGAAAAAGTCAAACGTCTTTTTTATCTCATTTTTCCCCGTTACTTTTTCCAAGAAAAAACCTACCTGAATGCTGCTTAAATTATATTTCTAAGGAACGACTACCTATCTTGAGCGAAGTTAGGATTTAATAATGAAAATCCTAAATGGCCCATTGGAAGCAATATATTTGCCCCGCCTTGCGTGGACGACACTTCATTCCAAGCACAAATTCACATTTCGTCCCTAACGGAAGACAAGTACAAGATGCAAGGCAGCCTGTGTAGCTACCCTGCATCCCTACTCTGTACCTTCGCTGGCAACGTTTCATTTTATCACACGGCCAATGCCTTCTTTGATGGCTTCCCACTGATTGTTATTACTTACATGCGACAGTTCAAAGACCATCAACCCATCCGTATTTTTCAAACAGAGATACACCGCATCGGAGATAGCCGCGTTATTGGCGCCGTACGCATACGACCCAATCGAGCCATACACCTTGCAATCGCCCAAGGTATATCTCGACCATGTGGTTACGAAATTTTCCACCGACCACTCGGAGCCGGGATTTTCCGATTTCCACACATATTCACTATACGCGCCCAACGAGAACACGTCTAATTGGTCGGCAAAGCCGGTTTTGCTATACGTATCGGTGTAAATGCCGGAAGGAGTGGGGACGTATTTTGTACTCGCCCAATTTTGCCCCACGCTATACCGCGAAGTCCAGTGCGCCGATGCCCATAGATGGAGTTCCATTTCCGGACGGATAGCTTTTATGGCCGACCGGATATTCGTTACCAGATTGGTGATGGTTTGCGCGCGAAATTCTATCCATTTTTTATACAGCGGCCCTATGCCGCCGGTGGCCGTGATGATGTCGTTCCGGTTGGTTACCCTTTCGCCGCTATATGCTTCGAAGGCCGCCATGGTGGCGTCGCCAAATCCGTAATTCCCCCCATACCAGCGGCAATAATCCAAACAAATGCCTTTCAATTTCGGGTATTTCGTAGCAATTTCCTCTACAATGGAAATCACAAATGTTTGCACTTCGGTCAAACAGGGATTCAGCATCGCTGCATCCACGCCGGTTTGCGTGCGCATATCGACAATGTGGCCCGGATCGTTGCCTACCATTTCCATTTGTGTTTTCCCGTCCCAGCGGGGATCGTCGTAAATCAGGCCTTCCTGTTTTCCTGCCACGCCGAAGCCGAGCGTCGAGATACTGGCGATGACGCGGATGCCCAAGCGTTCTGCTTCCTCGATAAAAAAGCCCAGATAATCCCAATCGCGGTGGACGGTTTCCGCGCCCCATTGGGTCAATGGCGGTAAAATATCACTGTCGTACAAGGCATATCCGATACCCGGTTTTACATCCACATAGATTTCATTGAATCCGGTTTCTTTTATTTTTTCCAGATAAATCGTAATGTTTGCTTTACTTTCAAACCGGCTGAAATTGGCGTGTGCATCAATCCACAGTTGTACGGGTTTGTTGATTTCTCCTTCCGGATTTCCCGGGTTCACGGGGATATTCGGTTTTTCCTCTTCGTTCGTGTTATTGTTTCCGCCGGAACAGCCGGCGGAAACAATGCACAAAATAACGCATAGCAAAGACAAATATTTTTTCATGCGTAAATAATCCATCTGTCGCTTATTCAAAACACGTCAGTTTATAGGTGTACAGCCCTATGCGGCCAAACCACACGGCGAGGTGGCCTTCGCCGGCCTCTTCGTCCCAGTACCAGTCCGCCCATTCGCCGAAGCTCCATCCGGTGGATATGCTTGCGGCCATGTTCAGGTTTAGGTGTGTCAGTGCCGACAGGTCGGCCTCCAACACTGCTGCGGCGTGCCACCATGCGGTACCGGTAGTAACCAGCGCATAGCTTTTGCCGTTGATGACCATGCCCGATACCATCGGCCTGCGGCTGCCGGTACGCTGCAGGGATTGTCCTGTTTGTGTCCACCACTGCTGTAATATACTATTCCACAATGGCGGCATGATGGATAGGGTGGAGCCGGCGAATGAGTTGATATAACATCTCACAGAGCCGTTGGCGCCTAATGCGCCTTCGACATCACCGATTATAAAGCGCGGTTCATCCGAATCATCGAGCGGGGAAATCATTTGGAATTTATTGCAATCGTCGCTCGAGTAGCTGGTTCTTACCACAGAAAAGACCGTAGCCAGGCGTCCATCCGTTACTTTTATCCGGTAATGCCCGCCGTTGGCGTTGTGTGAGGCGACGGCCGTAATCCATGCGTTGCCGGTAATGTCGCCGGCTACCTGAAAATTGCTTGCGCAGTCGTCCGCTGCCATATATAGCGCCATGTTGGCCGTCGTGGATCCGATGGATACCGGAGCGGCGGTTGGCGTCGTCCAGTAGAAAAACTCTGTGCCGGCGCCGTTAGTTACCGCGCCTACACAGCGTCCTTTGTAGTCGGAGGTGATCATTTTCAAATTGGCCGGGGCAATGGAGCCTAAATTCAGCGAAACGCCGGCAGCCGGTTCTAATGTTGTTTTATCTACCACTTTTATCGCATGCGGCGACGTGGGCGAAACGTCGATGTAGCTCCGTGAAAGCAGCACGATATAATTTCCGCAATAGGCATGGAACAGATACAAATCCCCATACTCTATAGAGGGTATATTATAATCTCCGACCGTCCCCGGGTAGCCCAGTTCCGGGAACGTCTTCGCCGCGCCGATTTCGGCATAGCTGAATCCGGCGCCCGCCGGCATTTTATCGGAAATGCCCCACGTTACGGTATATTCCCGCCGCGTAACCCCGTCTTCCGCCGTTACGGTATATTTCACCCCGCCGGCTTGGGTAAAATCTTGCGGAGTGGAGGGGTCGGGCGTTACCGTAGCCCCTCTGGAAATATAAAACGACGGTGTGGCCACCGCCAGTTCCGTTGCCGGATCAAGGTAAGGGGAAATTTTAATCGTAATCGTATTATCGTTCCCGATAACGGCGTTATACTCTTTTCCGGCTTCATTCTTTACCTTGAAGGAAAAGATGATTTCCGCTTCGTTGTTCAGGGCTTCCTCCTTACATCCGCCGGCCAGTATCAGCAGGCAGAGGCCGTAAGCCATGGCATAAAATGTATGTTTTAAATTTTTCATTTCAATATCCTTTTACTGTTTATAATTTATTCATAAAATCCCCTTATCCGGTACTGGCGAGTAGTTCCGACGCCCGAGGTGACGGTAATCATAATCCCGTCGCCGGTAATATCGTGCGTACCCGAGAGGGAAGGGGTTATAATTTCATCCCACGTTACGGTTGCCCGCAAATAGACTTTCGATAAGTCCACATCGTTTTGCAACGACAGGGGAATGGAGAATAGAATCAACCCGTAGCCCCCTTCTACATCCTGTTGCGTAAAAGCGCCGGTAACGAGGTTTTCTTCTTTGTCGTATTCGTAAATAACGCCCCTGTAGTCCGCTCCCGCCGGCGAGGTTCGGCATACCATCTGCGAGATGGTATTCGTATCGTGTACGTACTCGGGATTGGCCTCGGCGCAGTTCCACAGGGAAATGGCCACAAAGAGGCATCCTGCCAACAGTCCTAATTTCTTTATTGTTTTCATTGTTGTAATTGTTTTCATTGTTGTAATTACCATAAGGGGTTGTTCTCACATAATTTATTATTCACCGTTTCCGAAGTGGGCAGCGAGAAATAGTAAAACCGTTCGGGGAATATTCGCGGCGTATTGGCGTCGCAGTTTACGGTTTCATAGGTAAGCGCGCCGCCGTTGTTTGTGATTTTTACACCGTGCGCCATTTTGCCGTTAATGACGTTCATCGCCAGCTTCCAGCGTCGCAAATCCCAGTAGCGGAAGCCTTCGCCGGCGAGTTCTACGCAGCGTTCCTTACGCAACAGCGTCATGAACGCGTCTAAGTTCGGCGCATCGGCAGCTGTTCTGGGCGGTAAATCTACCCTGCCCCGCACTTCATTCAGGGCTTCCAGCGCTTTGTCCCGGTACTGGGCATAATCCCATTGTGCGTAGGCTTCGGCTTTGTTGAGCAATACTTCGGCATAGCGGAGCATCGCATCGTATTGATAGCTACCTGTAACAAAGTCGGTATGATTTTCCTGCAGGTATTTACGCAAGTAATAGCCGGTACAGGTGTGCGCATTGGTTGAGCCGGCTTTGGCGAATTCGACGAAGCCGTCGCTCCCACCCACGTACGTCTGAATCGTGCGGTTTTCCCAGCGTGCGCCGTTATACAGGAGAGAGGCATGGAAGCGCGGCTCGCGGTCTGTGTAGGGGTCTGCGTGGCCTAAGCTGGAGTAGGTTGTCCAATCAAACGGCGCGCCGTCCGCAAATTCGTAGAGGTCGGCTAATTCGGACGTGGGCACGTGCTCAGCCCATACGTCGGTTTCATATACCGCCTTATCGCCAAAGGGACGGTTTCGTTTGTCATAATCATGGGTTATGGTGTTTTTCAAGAAATACAGGGCGAATAAAATTTCCTTTGAATTGTCCTGCCCGCCGTCGACCTGAAAGACCTTTGCATAGTCCGGCGCCAAGTCGCCGCCCAACTCTTTTACTTTTTCCGCGGCTTTGGCCGCTACTTCCCATTGTTGGCCAAACAAGGCCATGCGGGACATTAAGCCATACGCCGCTTTTTTTGTAGCGCGGCCTTCCCATTCCGCCGGCCAGGCTGGGGGCAAATTGTCGGCTGCCCACTGCAATTCTTTGACGACAAAATCCCAGCTTTCGGCTTCGGTGGCGCGTGCGCGGTTAATATCGGCTTCGTTGGCTCCGTCGTCCACACCATTCACCCCAGATTTGTCCGTGCGGATGGGTACGCCGCCATAGACGCGGATTAAGCGGTAGTAAGAAAAAGCGCGGCAAAAACGCACTTCTGCCCGGCGGATGTTACACCAGTCTTCGCCGAATTTATCTACGCCATACCGGTCGATTTCCACCAGCAGTACATTGGCGCGGCGGATACGTCCGTAGGCATCCGCCCAGCACTCGAACGCGCCGGCGCTGCCGGTCTGGATATTGCCTTCCAGCAAGGTTTTGTTATAGGCATGGTTATACAAATCCCATGAGGTTGATTTCATGATATCCGAGTAGCTGTCGTAAAACTTTCCGCGGCTTTCCACTACTTGCGATTCGTCGGTAAATCCCTTGTAGGATGCGGTGATATACATTTCCGCCGCCCTTTCGGTACTCCAAATAGCCTGGTCGGATATTTCCGAGGTGCTGTTCAAGTCCAGCGCTTCCTTATTGCAGGAAAGCATGGCCCAACTTAAGAGGAACGCACCGATTATAGTAAGTATTTTTTTCATTTTTATGTTCTCCTGTTTAAAATGTTAGATTAAGACCCAGCGTGAATGTCTTCTGTTGCGGGTAGTATCCCCGGCTTACCGAGGGGCTTTCCGGGTCTACGTATTTAAAATGACTAAGGGTAAGCAGGTTTGTTCCTGCCAAATAGATATTGATTCTGCTGAACGGTATTTTCTGCAAGAATTTTTCCGGGAGGTTGTAACCGATCTGGGCATTTTTCAACCGCAGATATTCGCCGTTTACTAACCACCAAGTCGATTTCCATGCGTTGTTTCCGTTAGCTACTGTGGTCAACCGCGGGTAGGCGGCATTGGGGTTTTCCGGCGTCCATGCGCCTTCTATCAGGTAGCGGGGCGAATTACCCTGGCTGGGAAACGGCAAGGTATAAGAAGTGCCGGCGGTAACGCCCGTATCATAGACGCCCGACAGTTCATAGTCGCAATGCGAGACGCCTTGCCAGAGCAGGGTGGCGTAGAAGCCTCTCCACGATACGGACATGTTGAGGGAGAAGTTGATTTCGGGCACGGTGCCATATCCTATTTTCACGTAATCGTACTGGGAGCTGATGATGCCATCGCCGTTGATGTCTTTATATTTAAGGTCGCCCGGTTGTACTCTTCCCGACGGCGCTTCCGGATACTGGTCTATTTCCTCCTGTGTCTGGAAGAGCCCGAGGGCGATGAATCCCTGCGTATCGTAGGTGGATTCGCCAAAGACGCCGCGATAGTTCGGGTAAGCATCGGTTACGGCTTTTTTCAGTACGCGGTTGCGGGCAAACGAGAAGCTGCCGCTCAGCGCATAGTTCCAGTCCGAGTTGATGCGGTTTTCGTGTTTCAGGGTGATTTCAAATCCCCGATTATCTACTTTCCCCGAGTTTTGGTACGACGGGAAATAACCGGCCAACGAAGGCGGGTAGTTCCCCTCTTGTTTTTCCAGAATACCATCGGTTATTTTATAAAACACATCCAACTCTACGCCTAATTTTTTATTCCACAGCGAGGCGTCGATGCCTATGTTATAGCTGGCGGTGGTAGCCCATGTCAGGTTGCGGTAAATATAGGGGTTTGATACCCAGAATTGAGAAATAGGGGCGCCTCCCAATACCATGCTGTTGTCGTTAATGGCAAAGGTGGAGTTATACAAATACGGGTCTATGCCTCCGTAGTTTCCCGATTCCCCGTAGCTGGCGCGGATTTTAAGGTAGTTGACGAAGGGCGCCAGGCGGGCAAAGAAATCTTCCTGCGAGATAATCCAGCCGACGGAAGCCGAGGGGAAAAAGCCCCAGCGGTTTTCCGGCGCAAAGATGTACGAGGCGTCATAGCGGAAGGCAAACTCGGCCAGGTATTTCTTATCATACACATAATTGGCGCGCCCTACCCACGATACCCGTCCCGAGTAGGAATAGTTTCCGGTAACCGGCTCTTCGGGAAAAGTTGAACCCAATGATATGTCCACGGGGTCGTCGCTGTAATAGCCTCTTTTCTTTCCGGTCATGGTGCTCGAATAGCCTTTTGTGGCTTCATAAAGCACTACCGCTCCGACATAGTGTTTGCCGAAGTCGCGGGCGTAATTAATTTGCGGGCGTATCAGCCATGTGTCGCCCCATGAGGCCGATTTTGAGTAGGAGCCTTCTTTATGGACACCGGATATTCCTCCTATTCCCTCATCCAGGCTGGCGTTTACCGCATACAGGTTATAATACCGGTCGTAGTTGGAGTTGATCGTGTTGCTATAATCATAGGCAGCAAACATGGAGGCTTTCAAACCTTTCAGGATGCCGGTCAGGTCGGAGAAGTCATATTCCAATGTAAAGTCGGTATTTATGCGCCAGGCGGTTTTGCGCTTGTACCCTGATTCGGTCAACGCGGCATAGCCGTTATTATTATAGGTACCGTCGTTCCAAGCGGCGGGTAATCCTTGAAATTCGGATTTAATAATGGGGATGGTGTTAATGGCTTGCCTGATGGGGTCAAATTCCTGCTGGTTGCCGATGGCTGTTCCCGGCCAGTCCGTATCGGCGCGGTTTCCCGCTATATTGGTGAGGAATCGCAGGTTTTTTGCTACCAGTATGTCGAGGTTAGCGCGCATGTTGTAGCGCGTGTAGCCGGTGTTGTGTAAGGTGCCTTCCTGATCCATGATACCGATGCTGGTATAGTATTTTGTTCGTTGCGTACCGCCCGAAGCCGAAATATTGTGCTGTTGCGTTACGCCGGTGCGGAACACTTTATCTAACCAGTCCGTTTCGCCCCAAATGCTATTGGGGTCATTGGCCAGTACTTTGTTTTGGACGTCGGCCGTCCACAGCGGCGTAAGGCCGTCCATATCTCGCGCCTTGTTGTGCCAGTACATGTAGTCTTTTGCGTCTAAAAATTCGGGCATGGCCGTATTCTGGGTGAGGCTATAAGAGCCGTCGTAGGCAATTTTAGCGGGACCTTCGCCGCCTGTTTTAGTAGTAATCAGGATAACTCCATTGGCGCCCTGCACGCCATAGATGGAAGCGGCCGCATCTTTCAGTACCGCCACGCTTTCGATGTCGTTCGGGTTTACATAGTCGATGAGCCGCTGTACGCCGTCGACCACGATAATCGGGCTGTTCGCTCCTGCGATGAATGAGTTGATTCCACGCACGTACAGGGTAGCGCCGTCGTCGCCGGGTTTCCCCGATCGCTGGATGCTGGTCAGGCCGGCTATTTTGCCGGTAAGCATGTTAGAGGCGTTCTGCATGGGCGAGAGCGTCAACTCTTCCGCGCCAATTTGCGAGACGGCGCCGGTCAAATGGATGCGTTTTTGCACGCCGTATCCGACTACTACGACTTCATCGAGTACTTTTGCGTCTTCCTCCAGCACGACGTTGATGTCCAACTGGTCGCCAACCCTGATTTCCTGCGTCTGGTAGCCAATAAACGAGACAACCAGCGCCGCTTCGGGGCCGGCCTGTATGATAAACCGGCCGAGGGCGTCTGTCGTTGTGGTCGTCATCGTTCCTTTTACTACGATAGAAGCGCCGACGATGATTTCGCCTTTGGCGTCGGTTACCGTCCCGCTTATCGTTTTTGTTTGCGCATGGAGCGGTAATACCGCCCCTGCCAACAGCAGGAATATTCCTGCCCGGAGGGTTGCTTTTTTCCAAAGCCTCCTCTCTTTCTCTTTTCGTTTTTTGATCATAGTTTGTAATTTTTATTTATTTAGTGAGGTTAAAATGTTCTCTGTAGAATCGGTATAAATTTCCGGCTTGCTGGTAGGCCGAGTTGGGGCTCATAAAATGGGAGAACTCGAAGGTAATGGCTTTTGCCATGCCTGCTTCCTGCGAATGGATGAGTTTTTTTATCAGTTTGTCCCAGCGTATCGGCAGGAAGCGTATCGGCATGTCGCGGTCGAAGGATTCGACATTCGTCCAGCATTCAATGTCAAATTTTTCGGCCAGTTCTCTATTGGCTATCAGGTAATCTTTCAATTCGTGATAATCGACCTGTCCATCCTGGAAGGCCATGATGTCTACCGATCCTTTAATGCCCGATAGGATCTCCGTCCAGTCTTTGACGTGCCGCTCGACGGTAGTGGCGCTGTCGCCGCCCATTACCTGGTCGGTTTTCAATCCGTGGATGTAGGGCGAAATCAGGCACGGTTTGTTACCCGACAGCGCTTTGGCATGTCGTCCTATTTCGGCGAACGATTCTACAATGCCTCCTTTGCGGCGGCTTACTTCCTGCGACAGGTACCATCCGTAGAACGAAGGATGGTGTCCGTACTTTTCCCACAGTTCGTCTAAAAACAGTTTGTTGATGTCCACTTCTTTTTTGGCGTCGCCGGCGAGCCAGTAGCGCCCTGTGTCGAATATGCCGCAGTAAAATTGCATGCCATGCTTGTCGGCCAGGTCGAGGAACATTCCCAGCAGGTCGAATGCCGGTTCATACATGTAGGTTCCTTCGTGTTTCATCAGCACATCGGAGCGGAAGGTCATGTATCGCGCGAATGCGGCGCGAATGAGAATCACCGTGTTGATGCCCATTTTTTTCATGGCGAAGAAATCCCTGTCCCATTTGTCGTAGCCCCAATTCTGCGATGGGATGTCGTAGGTGATTTCATCTAAGAAGGTGCCGGTGATGGGCAATCCCGTGTTTTTTGGGATGAGGCGGTACTTGTCGTCCATGCCGGAAGAATGGCCGTCGCCGGTGCCTGTAGCGCTTCCGGCACACGATGATAAAACGGCGCCGGCTACCGGGACACTCCCGGCAGCAATCAGTGTTTTTTTCAAAAAATCTCGGCGATTACTTTTGTTTGGAATGTGTTTCATTGCTTTATTATTTTTCGTTCTTAACTCTTAGTTCTTAACTCTTAACTCTTAGTTCTTAATAATGGCCAGTCCGTTGCATACGGCTCGCTGCGCGCCGTCGGACAGGACGTTCTTCGTGGTTTTGTCGACCATCAGGCAGGATGAGCCGCCGCCGTCGAGGTTGATGGCATCGGTGGCGCCGAGGTACTGCATCACCTGCGCCAGTTCTTTGGTGCTGACGCCTACTGATCCTGTGTGCCGGCCTTCGACGACGACAAAGTAGACAAAGTCTTTCGCTGCCGAAAACCCGACGGCTGTGCGTGGATGCTTACCGGTATACAGGTCTTCGGAAGAGGGTGGTTCGAGCGCCTCGTTATTTTTTAGAATAATATTGCTTCCGCTCACGGCATTACGGATGACGGCGGAGTTGATGGCGGGAGATGAGGCGAGGGTGTAGTCTATCGTTACCTCCACCTCGTCGCCGACTTGCAGGTTGTTGGTGAGGTAGGTATTGGCCGTACCATTGCCCGACAGTACGATTTTGCCTTTGGGGATGGCCATGTTGCCTTTGCCGCCCATCGGTTCTTTCTGTTCGACGTCGCAGCGGACGTTGAGGTGGCTGCTTAATGTCTCCCATTGCCCTGTCTTCGGCGTGCACAATATCTCTGTGCCCCATTCGTTGGTGCCTGTACGCTTACCTTTAGCGGAGTTGTAGAGCACCAGCCAGTTCTCCCAACGGGTACTGTTTACGTTGGTTATGTTAAATTCGACGCCATTCTTGCTTTTGGCTTTGGAATTAAACTTCAGGTCGTCAATATACGGTTGGTTATTGGCGTCAAATCCGACGATGGGCGATTCATTATTGCCTAAGCAGTTCATCATTCCTTTGACAATTTCCGCATCGGTAGGCACTCCACCGGTTGCCATGCCGTAGAACCCGCCGTTGATGGTCATTTTTACTTGTCGACCTGCCGCTTCATAGCGGTTTACCATCGTCAGCGGGGTCTCTTTGCCGGAGAGGCTGTCTCGCCCCGACCATGCTTCGATACGGTAGCCGGTGGTGTGGGTGTTGTAACGCACGGCGTGTATGACTAACGGTTTCGTGGCGTTTGTCAATTGCGCTTTGAGGTACCAGAATCCGTTTTCAAATTCATCCATCGCCGTTTCGTCTACCGTATAAGTTGTAAGGCCGAGGGTGATGGCGGAGGCCAGCGTGGGGTCTACGTCATAATTGGGGCATCCGGGTTGGGGGTTGGCTATGCAGGGGTCTACATAGTTTGGGCATCCGGGCTGGGGGTTGGTCGCACAGGTGTCCACATAGTTGGGGCATCCGGGCTGGGGGTCTGTTTCGCAAGCGTCCACATAGTTGGGGCATCCGGGCTGGGGATTCGTTTCACAGGGATCGGTGTTGCCGGAAGTACAGGCGGCGTATAAGGCCAATCCGATTAGTAGATAACATAAGGGGAGAAATCTTTTCATATTGCTTTTTTTTTGAGATTACGATATATATGTGTGTTTGAAGTCCGGCAAAAATACGCGCGTATTTGCTCCGAATGCGCGCATATTTGCTCCGAATACGCGCATATTTGCTCCGAATACGCGCATATTTGCTCCGAATACGCGCGTATTTGCTCCGAATACGCGCATATTTGCTCCGAATACGCGCATATTTGCTCCGAATACGCGCGCATTTGCTCCGAATACGCGCGCATTTGCTCCGAATACGCGCGCATTTTTTATGATTTGGTGTTGCATCGTCCTTTTTATATTATTTTCCATAGCTACCGGTAATGGAAATAACGACTGTTTATTTGCAGGCATTTTAACTGGGTGTTTGGGTTAATTACTGTATTCCGCGTTTTGTTCTAATGCGGGGTTGAGGAAAATTTCCTGCTGAGGAATAGGCCACAATTCAAATTTAGTCTCCCAGAAACGGCCGGGTACGGCTACCCTCAGTTTATGTTTGTATGCTTCATAATTGGCTATATCGTTAAGGTCGTGCCGGGGGGTTGTTTTGAAGTTGGGTTTTTCGGTTATCCCTTCGTAGCCGCCGGTTTCTTTCAGCGGCACGCCATAGCTGTCGTGTTCGTTTTCGAGGTCGCCGATACCCCAGCGGCGCATGTCTACAAAATGAAGGCCTTCGAGCGCCAGTTCGACTTTGCGTTCGCGGCGCACGAGTTGCCTCATTTTATCAACACTACCGATGCGGTCGCTCGACACGTCGGGCATCCCTGCCCTTCGCCGTACTTCGTTGATGGCGTCGTAGACGGATTGGTCCAGCGCATTCAGTTCGATTTTTGCTTCGGCGTATGTGAGCAGTAATTCGGCATAGCGCATAACAGGATAGTGGATCGTCGAGGCCTGAATGCTTTCGACGCTGTCGCCGGCCATTTTGTGCCAGATATAGCCTGCGCCCATGACGGCAAAGCTTGTCCATGCGGCGCTGCTGTTAAGATCCATATTGGTTACGGTTTTCCATGTGCGGGCGTTGTAGTCGTATTGGAGGGTATTGTCGTCATAGGCATTGAGGATGATTTTGATTTTACCTTCATCCGTGCCTGTGGTGTTCCCCACGCAGGTGTCGCCGTGCATTCGGAGAGTAGCGTGGAAGCGGGGGTCGCGGTTTCTTTGCGGGTGTTTGGGGTCGTATAAAGGAGATTCGTCAATACGCTTTCCGTCGATACACTCGTAAGTGTCGGCCAGCAGAGAGGACGGGTGTCGCAGCGTCTGTCCGTAGAAACGGGAGGCGCTGCCGAAGCCTATCAGGTGTGTTCGTTTGGTGCCGTCGTGCGAGTACATTACTTCGATGATTAATTCGCTCCGGGCGTCGGCTTTGGCCTGTCCTGTGGTGGTAAACAGGTCGTCGTAGCGGTTAGCCAGTTGGCGGCGCCCGATGACGGTATCGGCGGCGGCGGCGGCGATACGGAAATAGTCTTCGGCTCGTCCGCCGTAGTTTAAGCTGCCGCCCAGTAGCGCTGCGCGCGCCCGCAAACCGTAAGCGGCGGCTTTATCCATTCGTCCTCTCACGGCGGCTGTCCATTCCAGATAGCGTGCGGCCTCTGCCGTTTCGTTCAGGATAAAGTCGAGGATTATCGCTTTCGACGTTCGGGGCGTCCGGTATTGTTCGACGGTTACCGGCTCGTCGAAGAAGGGCGCGTCGCCATAGGTTGCAATCAGGTTGTAGTAGGCGAATGCCCGCAGCACACGCGCTTCGGCGATGTATTGCCGGGCTTTGTCGCTCAGTCCGGCGATGTAGTCTTTTGAGCCGTATATTAATGAATTGGTGCGGGCAATGAAGGTATACCATGTGCGCCACCATTGCAGCACTCTTGTATTATTTTGGTCCAGCGCGCCGCCGGCGCCGATGGTCGGCGGGGCGTCATTACGCTCGAAGGCCATGCCGGTGAACTGGTCTAAAAAGACGTAGTTGGGAACCATATAACCGAAGTTGTACGAATCGAGGTACATGTTATAATACACGCCGGTAAGTCCAAGTTCGATGGCTTCTTCCGTTTTAAAGAATCCGGCGGAGGTATAGCTGTAAGGTTCCTTGTTGAGATAGTCTTCGCAGGCCACGCTGAGGGCTGCAAGAAGGATTAAGAGTAAAAACTTTTTCATATACATAATTCGTCATCGTTAAAATTGAATATCGAGGCCTGCCGTAATGGTGCGCATCACGGGATAAAAGTCGCCGTTCGAGACGGTGTTCTCCGGGTCGTATCCTTCGTATGCGTTGCTTACGGTGAACAGGTTCTGTCCGCTCAGGTAAACGCGCACCCTGTTCAGCCGGATGGCTTGCGTGATTTTTTTCGGCAGGGTATAGCCCAACACTACGTTTTTCACGCGCAGGTAGGCCCCGCTTTTCACCCAGAAATCAGACATAAAATAATTGTGGTATACCGCGCCACTGGCCACCGTGAGCAAGCGCGGGAACGCCGCATTGCGGTTGTCTTCCCGCCAGTAGTCGGTTTGGTAGGTATACATCGACCGTCCGTTGTAGAAAGGACGGGCGCCCTGTCCCGAGAGGTAAATATCTTTTTGGCCGACGCCTTGTAGAAAAACCGTCAGGTCGAATCCGTTCCATTCGGCGCCCAGGTCGAGGCTAAATTCGTAGCGCGGGTATGGGTTACCGACCATGACCCGGTCGTATTCGGGCGTGATCATGCCGTCGGGCACTCCGTTCGGGCCGCTGATGTCCTTATATTTGATGTCGCCCTGATGGTAGTTCCGCAATTTGGCTGCGACGTCGTCCGGCCGGATATTGTAGGCAGGCGCATTTTTGATTTCTTCCTCCGACTGGTAATAGCCGTCGGAGAGGTAGCCACGGAAGGCCCTCAGGGGATATCCTTCCTGAATAAATTCATCGTCTTCGGCATATTCCTTTCCTTTCAGGTCGGTTACTACGCTAAGCGCATCGGCAAGATTGGCGGTAATGTGGTAGCCGACTTCCCCGATTTTATCTCTCCATGTAAGGGTCAAATCCCAGCCGTTGACCCGCATGTCGCCGGCATTTTGCATGGCCGGATTTAATCCTACCATGTAGGGAATGGTGAAAGATTGCAGCATATCGGTGATTTGCCGTACAAAATAATCGAACGACAGCGTGAGTTTATTATTCCACAGACCGGCGTCGAATCCGACGTTGAACTGTGTAGATTTTTCCCAACTGACCAATTCATTGGCTACGGCTATTTGGGCGCCACCCAGAAGCTGCCGGTCGTCGAACATGTAGCCGTAGCCGCCGGTGGCAATCGTAGAAGCAAAAGGATAATAGGACGAGAGGCTTTCATTACCGAGCGACCCCCAGGAGGCGCGGAGCTTGAGGTGGTCAATATGGTTTTTCAGCGGTTTGAAAAACGTTTCTTCCGACGCCCGCCAGCCGGCCGATACGGAAGGGAAAAATCCCCACCGGCGTCCGCGGACAAACCGCGAAGAGCCGTCGTACCGTCCGTCAAGTTCCAGCAAATACCGCGAGGCGTAGGAATAGTTGAGCCGTCCGAAGAGGGAAGCCTGTGCATATTCGGTTCGTATGCCGGTATTGGTTTGGCCGACGCTGCTGCCATTGTTGAGCTGTTCATAGCCGGGGAAACTGTACCCGACACGGCGGGCTGTCATGTCCTGCCGCGCGTAGTCCTGCGCATTTCCGCCGCCCAACGCTTTAAAATAATGGTTGCCGAACGTATGTTCGTAGGAAATCTGGGCGGAGAAGTGGTTATGGATGGTTTTTGAAAAAGCTTCATACCGCTCTCCGGTCGAAGCCGTGGGATAGGCGTTTTTCACGTACCCCTGGTCGTAGGTCTTATACGGTTTAATAAACTGAATGGTTCGGTCTTCAATCATTCGCCGGTTGTAGAATCCGTGCAGTTCCATACCTTCGATGGGGTTGGCGGTGAGGAAAAACCGGATAGCCGTTTCGGGCACGGAGAAATCCTGTACGCCGCCGTCGCGGGCTATGGCAATAGGGTTAAAGCCGTTTTGCCCGTCGCCATACGTACCGTCGCGGTTAATGCCCGGCAGGATGGGGCTTAAGGTCAGCCCGGCATTGATGAGTGTTTCGGGCGTATTGATGCTGGGCGATCGGGTGTCGTGTTGCCGGAAGCTCACATCCAAGCCGGCCTTGAGCCATTCGGAGAGCTTAATGTCGCTGTTAACCCGCAGCGTTATTCGTTGGAAATTGTTATTTTCAATCATGCCATCCTGATACTGGTAAGTAGCCGTAGCGAAATAACGGATAAAGTCGGAGCCGCTGCTTATGCTGACGGCGTGTTTGTGCAACAGCGAATATTTTTTAAACATTTCATTCCGCCATTGCGTGTCGTATACTGTCCAGTTATCCGGGCCATACGTTGCCAGATCTTGAATGATTTCCTCCGCATAAATCCCGTTGCCGCCCGCATTGATATTGGCGATATTCATATTCTTCATATAATCGACTGCGGACACCGGCGTAGCCAGTTCGGTAGGTTCATTGAAGCCCGCGTAGCCGTTGTAGGTGATGCGGACGCCCTTTTCCACGCCCCGTTTGGTGGTTACGAGAATCACGCCGTTGGCCGCCTTCGAGCCGTAGATAGAGGCCGATGCGGCGTCCTTCAGTATGGAGATGGACTCTACGATACTCATGTCGATGGCGTTGATGTCGCCCTCCACGTTGTCTATTAATATGAGCGGCGAGGTAGACGTATTGATCGACCCGCGTCCGCGAATGGTAATGTTGCCGCCGTCGGAGCCGGGTTTACCGGTGGATTGCACTACCGACATGCCCGCCGCCAGCCCCTGCAACGCGGCAGAGGTATTGGGCGCATTGCGTTTCGACAGGTTGCTGCCGGCGACCACCTGCACAGCGCCGGTAAGATTTACTTTCTTCTGTGTGCCATAACCGATAACTACCACCTCGTCGAACACGTTGACCTGCTCCTGCAACGCTACCTTAATTTCGTCCCGTCCCCGCACGTCGACCGTCTGCGTGATATACCCGATGTACGACACATCGACCGCCGTGGCGTCAGCCGGCAGTGTGAGGGTAAACCGCCCGTCGGCGTCGGCTACCGCCGACAATGCCGCGCCTTTGACGACCACCACCGCGCCCGGAAGGATTTCGCCCTGCGCGTCCGTCACGGAACCGCTCAGCGTGCGTGTCTGGGCATGGAGCGTAGCGCCGCCGAAAAGACTGGCTGCCATAAGGACAAGGCTGGCGACAAAGAAGCGTTTGTTGAAAAAGAATAAAGATTTCATGCTATTTTTTGGAAAGATGGTTTTGGTTCCCCCACGCTGGGGGAAAGCAAACACAGTATGTGTTTTGGTTCCCCCACGCTGGGGGAAGGCAAACACAGTATGTGTTTCGGTTCCCCCACACTGGGGGAAGGCAAACACAGTATGTGTTTTGGTTCCCCCACGCTGGGGGAAGGCGAACACAGTATGTGTTTCAGTTCCCCCACACTGGGGAAACCCAAACACAATAGATGTTTTGGTTCCCACGCCTTATTGTCGTTCGACAAATCAATGATGTCTTCCTTTGTCATATTTTTTTGTGTTAGACGGTTAGACGTTTTTCTTTTTATAAAAACAAAGAACATAGACTTTGCGACCATCAACCACAGGC
>JAIRKX010000226.1 GCA_031259805.1 Prevotellaceae bacterium
GAATACCGTCGGCTAAAATGGCCCCTTCAGTTCGATTCAGGAAGCGGTGATTCCGTAGCAGGCCCGCCTACGTCGGGATTTTTTCCCAGGTAATGCAATGACCGGCAGCGCCGGCGGAATCGTCCGCCGGCGCTTTTTTTGCGCTTTTCCTCTGTGTCCCTCTGTGTAATATGCCCCAAGTTACACAGAGCGCACAGAGGCACACAGAGGGGCACAGAGAATGGCTGGCATCGCATAAATCAAAGAAATCATATAAATCACAAGAATCAAAGTTCAGACAATGGGGGCGGCAGGTAGTTAAACCTGCCCCCTGTGATTTACATAATTTATTTTGCCTGTAATAGAAATTTTTGTATTTTTGCACCCTAAATTGAAAATATATGTCAAAACAGATCAAAACACAAGCAGACCCCGAACAGGCCGTAGGACGGACGTTAAGCAACGCCGAACAATTTTTGGAAAAAAATAAAAATATCCTGCTCTACACGCTGATTGCGCTCGGAGTAGTCGTATCCATCTATTTCGGATACCAGAAACTGTACAAAGAACCCCTGAAGGAAGAAGCTTTGGGGCAAATGTTCGCCGCCGAGCAATACTTCCGCCTCGATTCGTTTGCGCTGGCGCTGAACGGCGACGGCAACGCCTACGGATTCCTGCAAATTCGCGACGAATACGGCAGCAATGCCGGAAAAATCCTCCCGTTTTACATTGGCTATTGCCAGCTACATTTAGGACAATACGAAGAAGCGATTGCCTCGCTGCAAAGCTATAAAGGCTCGGATGAAATCGTAGCCGCCCGCGCCATGGCCGGCATCGGCGACGCCTACGTCGAACTTTCCAACTTGGAAACGGCCTGCTCATGGTTCACCAAAGCCGCCAATTACCGCGATAACAGCTATACCGCGCGTTACCTCATGAAAGCCGCCGCCGTACGCGAAGAACAGGGAAATATCGACGACGCCCTGAAACTCTACGAGCGAATTAAACTCAATTATAGCCAAACCGCCGAAGGACGCGAGATAGATAAATATATCGCCCGATTGACAATAGATAAATAATAGATAACCGACGCGCTGTAAGAGACTAAGAGAAACCCCGAAAGTAATCCATCATTCACTATCCAAAATCCACATGGGAAGAGCATTTGAATATCGCAAGGAACGCAAGATGAAACGCTGGGGCAATATGTCCCGCATATTCACCCGCCTGGGCAAGGAGTTGACAATGGCCGCCAAATCCGGCGGCGCAGACCCGGAAAATAATCCGCGACTGCGCGCTATCATCCAAACGGCACGCGCCGAAAACATGCCGAAAGACAATATCGAACGCGCTATCAAACGCGCGGTAGAAAAAGACCAGAACGATTATAAGGAAGTCGTCTACGAAGGTTATGGCCCGCACGGTATCGCCTTCCTGATAGAAACCGCCACCGACAACCCTACGCGGACGGTGGCCAACATCCGCAGCTACTTCAATAAACACAACGGCTCGCTGGGTACGTCGGGCAGCGTCGAATTTATGTTTGAACGCAAATGTGTATTCAAAATCAAAAACACCGACGGGTTAGACATCGAAAACCTCGAACTGGAACTCATCGACGCAGGCGGCGACGACGTCTTTGCCGACGGCGACGAAGTGATAATCTACGGCGCATTTGAATCCTACGGCGCCATCCAAAAATACATCGAAGAACACGGGCTGGAACTCATCAGCGGCGGCTTCGAGCGCATCCCGGTCGGCGAACTCAAAGAAACGTCGCCCGCACAAAAAGCCGAACTGGAAAAACTCATCGACAAATTTGAGGACGACGACGATGTACAGAACGTCTACCATAACATGCGTGAAGCGTGATGGTACGCCCAAATAACACATGCAACAATAAAAATTTCAATTAAAAACAATACCAACATGAAAAAAAGTAATTTTTTAAAGATGGCTTTCGTCTGCCTGTTTACGGTTGTAGCCTTAGGTTCCTGTAGTAAAGACGAAGAAGAAAATAGCGACAACGGTATTATTGTTAACAATACCATTACCGCTGTAGTAGAAAACGGCAATAGCTATAATGATGCGATTGATGTTGTAAAATTGTATCCTGATAGTGATGACGATGCTGTGCTTGCAAGCGCCGAGTATAAAAACGGCGGATTTACGATGACCCTCCCGGCAAACGTAAGCAGCCAGTACCTTCAATCGATTGCCGGAGACGTTCCCGACGGCATTACGGTAAGTAACGCAAACGTGAAAATTGGATCTGGAAATCTATATGCCTATAAATCGGACAATAGAGTCGGCATTTTTTACCTTGCCTCGGGGGAAAACTTGGTAGGAGCACTTGTGTATGCGGACGGTGATGTATCCATTACAGGGAGTTCTCAGGGGGAGATAGGCACGATGATATTTAACATGAATCTGAAAAGAGGATGGAATGTAATGTGTCAAAAAACCACGCAGAATGAGTATGAGATAACCACCACAGTCCCAGCCGATGCTAAATGGCGTTTTAGGCCATTGTGACCGGCTACACCGGCGCTCTCGCACCCGGCGTACGCGCCAAGACGCCATTATTGCCGGGTAAATAAAGATTTTGTTTTTGGTTACTAAACAAAGGTTGTTTACAGGATTGAAGGGTTTCCTTGATAAAAGGAAATCCTTCGATTTTTTTACATAACTGGCACAAATCCGGAATCTAAAAAAAAGTGTATCTTTGCCGTCTAAATCGAAAATGAATAGCGCATTGGAACCTCCTAATTGTTGGATTGACTTACATTTTTCCCTGTCGGAATTTACACTTCCCGATTTGTTATACACGTGTTTACTGGTAGTATTACTGTGGACTGCGGCGTTTTTCTCGGCGGCGGAGACGGCGTATTTTTCGCTGTCGCCGCAAGATTTCGACACGCTAAAACGCGACGATAGCAAACCCGCTAACCGCGTGCTGTCGCTGCTGTCAAAATCCGATCGCTTTTTGGGAACGGTACTGGTGGGTAATAATCTGGTGAATATTGCCATCGTCCTGCTTTCGACCTTCCTTATGGAGGCGTTGGTGGTGTCGCAGGCGCCGGTGGTCGAATTTCTTATACAAACCGTGTGCGTTACCTTTTTACTGGCCTTCTTCGGGGAGGTGCTGCCGAAGACGCTGGCGGCGCAGTATGCCCCGAAAATAGCTATCCGAACCGGTGCGTGGTTAGTCTTCGCCACCCGCATCCTGTACCCGTTTACGTGGATTTTCAGCCGCTTGACGCGCCGCCTCAACAAGAGCCTGAGCAATGTGCGGAGCAATGTGTCGATCGACGAATTGTCGCAGGCCGTTGATATTACAACAGGACAGTCGGACGAAGATACGAAGATACTGAAAGGTATCATCCGCTACGTAAATATTGATGTACGGAAAATTATGCACCCGCGCGTGAACGTATCGGCGGTAGAAATCGGGATGGATTTCGGGACGGTGCGCAATATGGTTACAGAGTGCGGTTTTTCACGGATTCCGGTCTACGACAAAACCCCCGATAACATCCGCGGTATCCTGTACGTGAAAGACTTGATGCCGCATCTCTATACGCTCGATACGCCGTTCGCATGGCAGAATCTGATTCGCGAAGCCTATTTTGTACCCGAAAACAAAAAAATCAACGACCTGCTCGAAGAGTTCCGCCGGAAGAAAATCCACATGGCCATCGTGGTCGATGAGTACGGGGGCACCGAAGGCATCGTAACACTTGAAGATATTTTAAAAGAAATCGTAGGAGAAATCCCGGATGAAACCGATTAAGCCTATCTATATATATAGAGTGGCCGCCCTCGCCGGCGGACTGTGGATGGCGGTCGCGTGCGGCGGTGGCATGGGCGTCCCCAAACCCCGCGGCTACATTCGGATCGATTTCCCGGAAAAAGAATACCGTATGTTCGACTCCGCCGACTATCCTTATCGTCTGGCCTACCCGACCTGCGGCTACGTGGCGCCCGACACACAAAGCTACCGCTACGAACCGTATTGGGTCAACATCCGTATGCCGCGCTACAATGCTACGATTCACATCAGCTATAAACGTGTGCAAAAGAATATGCCGGCGCTGCTCGACGATACGCACAATTTCGTCTATCGCCATGTCATTAAAGCCGACGCAATCACCGAAACTCCTTTCGTACATGCCGACGCAAAGGTCTATGGCATGTTGTACGAAATAGGCGGCAATGTGGCCTCGTCGGTGCAATTTTATGCGACCGACAGCCTGCGGCATTTCCTGCGCGGGTCGCTGTATTTCTTTACGCCGCCTAATGCGGACTCGCTGGCGCCGTCGATCGCCTACCTTACGCAGGACATCGTCTACCTAATGCAAACTATTGAATGGAAAAAACACTAAAAAAATTCTTATAACATGCCGTTATACAGTATCGAAAAACCAAAGGACGGCTCGACCATCGCGATTTGGGAACTGACCGAAACCGAAGCCGAGCTGCAGGAAATGTGCTCGCTGTCGAACAGCGAGCGGGAAGAAATGCTATTTATTATCAACGATCAGCGACGTCGGGAACGCCTTACCGTCCATTTGCTGCTGAACCAGTTGCTCAATAAAAAGTTCTACCTGAATTATCACGACAACGGTCGTCCGTTTTTACAGAACGAAATCGGCGATATCAGCATTGCGCATACCAAACGCTTTGTCTGCGTCATTTACCACACGACCGAGCACGTGGGCATTGACATCGAAAACGCTGGCCGTGATTTTTCGGCCGTCGAAAAAAAGGCGCTGGCCGAAAGCGAACACGATTACCTGTCCGACAAAAACCGCAATATGCAGCTTTGCCTTATCTGGTGCGCCAAAGAAGTCATATATAAATATGTGTGTGAAACCGGCATCAATTTCGCGGAACAAATCGAGATAGCGAAATTCACACCTCGCCGACAAGGGAAACTCAATGTACAGTTTATCGACAAAGAAGGCGACAAACTCGAATTTGTCCTCCACTACCGGATGGTCGACGACCATGTGATGGTCTGGGTCGTGGCGTGAGGCGATTGACTATTACTCCAGGGCTGACGCATCTAAAATATATTCGTTTTCACTGGTTGATAGAAAATCCCCTGCACCGGCGCTTTGCACGGCCTTGCGTCAAGGAGCAGATTTCTCCGCTGCGTGCGCGAGGAATGACGCAACACAAAGAACTAAGAACTAAGAGTTGAGAGTTGAGAGTTGAAAGTGGAAAGTTGAGAGTTGAAAACTCTTAGTT
>JAIRKX010000029.1 GCA_031259805.1 Prevotellaceae bacterium
GGTATACTAATAATAGTGTGATTATAAAAATATTGCATCCTTATATTATTATTTAATTTATAACTTTGATATGTATCCATATTTTTGACAATTGTTTTATTTATAATTGATAACAAAAATTGAAATGCTAATACGACAAAATTTTATTAATCATAACTTACTGCTATACAAATATGTTATTCGTTGCAACAAAGCCATGGTTAGTTGTTAATGGTTAGTTGAAAACATCATACTTATGGGACGTGTTCAAAATAGCGAATATCGGAACTGTAATATGCTACATTGAGGTCATTCATCCTTCGCTTATCCTATGCTTATCCTATACTCATCCTATACTCATGCCGGAATCGGCTTTTTCTGTTCAATATTTCTACTATCCACCCTCATACCTCATACTTCATACTTCATACTTCATACTTCATACTTCATACTTCATACTTCATACTGTTCTTCTGTTACATTGCCCGGTAAATCCGACGCGATGATTACGATTTTATCGCCTTCCGTATTTTCGTTGTTTACCGTAGCCGTATAGATCCATAAATCGCCGGCGCTGTTCACCGCATCGCCTTCCTCGACCGGCGAGCCATCGGCATTGCTGATTTGCACGTGCACCGACTTCACTGCAAAATCGTCGGTAACGATAATGCGTATCTCATCGCCTGCTACGCCTGCATATGCCGACAAATCAACGGTATCAATATCCGGAGCGTTGAAAAAATCGGCTACGGCCACATTCAGGGGGAGCCTTCCTTTTTTGGCCGCCTTTTTGTAAAGTTCCGCCGTTTCGTCGGCAACTATAGCCGTTTTTGCGTAAATCACCGCTTTTTGAAACCGTTTACGATGTTGAATCTGTTTCTCCGAGGCCGGCTTCGATTGCTCGGGGACTTTTGAAACGATGGTTTTCCCATCTCTCTGGCGAAATACTAATAAATCGCCTACTTTTCTACTTAATCCGTGGGTAATTACGTTGTTTTTGGATTGTGCCATAATAATACTGTTTTGAAATGATTTTTATTTTTTTTTAAATGATTGGTATGTATAAAATGCAAAAGCAGGAAAAAGAGCACTCTTTTTTCCTGCTTCTGAAAAGTCTGTTTGTTGCGTGTTACGAAAAAATGTATTACCTTGAACGCGTGCGCGCGTTATTGTAAAATAGGTGTCGCGCTGTGTGTGTGTGTGTGTGTGTGTGTGTGTGTGTGTGTGTGTACAACCATGCGGGTTTCCGGAGGTGTTAAACGCTGGCGGCACAATGCGGTGCAGAGGCTCCTTCGAGAAACCCCGTCGTTCGCTGGTTTCAGCGCTTATTGGAAAATATTTCCGGTTAGCAGGCATATTATTTCGAGTTGTTTTAGTTTACATCTATAATAATGCCGCAAAGGTATAACATTTTTTTTGAATGGACAAAATTTTTTTATCTCAGTTGCAGGGCTGACGCATCAAAATTTATTTGGAAATCACTACTGTCCGGTAAAAAAAGAGAGCGGTCAAGGCATAGTTAACCGCTCAATGCTTATCTTTGTAGTCACAACAAAAACATCCGTTAAAAGAAATCATCGTTTCCTGTTGCATACAGTTCTCCGTCCTCGTCGCCGCCGGTACAAGAGTAAGCTTCAGGAACGCCGGGCGGCACATCGAACAAATCAGTCGTCTGGACATTTAGTCGCGAGTCGGCCAGCACTTTTTTCATAAAGAGTCCCCAAATGGGCAATGCCATATTGCCGCCGCCGCCTAAGGCCAGACTCTCGAAATGCACTTCGGGGCTTTCGCACCCGACCCACACGCCGGCGGTAAGGCGGGGCATGTAGCCGATAAACCAGCCGTCGGACTGGTCATTGGTCGTTCCCGTTTTACCGGCCACCTGTCCTTCGGGGATATAGCGGGTACGCAGGCGGCGAGCAGTACCTTCATTCACGACGCCCTGCATCAGGTTCACCGTACGGTAGGCCGCCGCCTTGCTGATGGCTTCGCGTTTATGGGAAATGAACGTCGTCAGGATATTATCATCCTTATCTTTGATATTCATTACAAAGAACGGCTCGATAAACATCCCCTGACTGGGAAACGTATTGTAAGCGCCGACCATTTCGTAGAGCGAAATATCGCACGAGCCGAGACACAGCGACGGCACAGGCAATAAGTCGCTTTGTACGCCCATTTTATGCAACATACTAATCAATGCCTCCGGCCCGAACTGCTTCATCAGGTAAGCCGAAATATTATTACTGCTATTGGTCAGTCCCCATTTGAGCGTAACCATTTTACCGATCCATTCCTCCCGTTCGGTTGTACGTGGCGCCCATGTCGTATCGCCGACGATGAATGTTTGCTGCACATTGAGTACGCGGTCGCACGGCGATCGGCCCTCCTGCATGGCCAGCGTATAGAGGAACGGCTTAATCGTCGACCCGACCTGCCGGCGCGATTGCCGGACGTTGTCATACTTAAAATAGAAATAATTAGGGCCGCCTACGTAGGCGCGTACAAAGCCGGTATGCGGCTCAATAGCCATGACCGACGCGCGCAGTACGGCTTTATAGTATAAAATGGAATCGAGCGGCGACATCAGCGTATCGACATTTCCACGTTGCCACGAGAACACCGTCATCCGCACCGGCCTTTTGAACGCCGCCTCGATAGCCTTCTCGGACTCGTTCTGCTGCTTCATCACCCGATAGCGCTCGCTGGAGACCATCGCCTGCCGGATGGTTTGTTCGTTCAGTTTATGGCTTCGCCCATTCGGGAACGGAAAATACTGCCGGCGCTTCAGTTCGGCATCGAAAGCCGGCTGTAAGTCATTTTTCAGATGCTCGACGACCGCCTCCTCAGCATAACGCTGTATCCGCGAATCGATGGTCGTGTAAATCTTCAACCCGTCGCGATCGAGGTCGTAGCGCGTACCGTCGGGCTTGAGGTTCTTGTTGAGCCAGCCGTAGAACGGGTCTGATGCCCATGTCGCAGAGTCGCGCTGGTAGGCGGCATAGTTATCGCGATAGCGGACGAGTTTCGGCTGAGGCATACTCATAATCCGGCGTAGCATATCGCGGAAATACGGCGCTTGCCCCGCCAGATGGTCTTGCATCTGGTAAGTCAACGTAATCGGAAGCTGCTTGAGCGAATCGCTCACCAACTGCGTGATGAAGTCGTATTTAGCCATTTGTGAAAGCACATGATTACGGCGGGCTACCGCACGCTCGTAATTACGGATGGGGCTGTACATCGTCGGCGCATTCACCAGCCCGACCAGCATCGCGGCCTCTTCGGTCGTCAGCTGCGACGGGTGTTTCCCGAAATACGTCGATGCCGCCGCCCGAATTCCATACGCATTACTGCCGTAGAACACCGTATTAAAGTACATTGCAATAATCTCATCTTTGGTATAGTTACGCTCCAGTTTGACGGCCGTAATCCACTCCGCCGGCTTTTGCCACAGCGCCCGCCTAAACTTATTGGTTGCACGTTCCGAAAAGAGATTCAGCGCCAGCTGTTGCGAAATGGTGCTGCCTCCGCCCGAGCGCCTATCGCCGCCGAGAATCGTTTTGACCACTACGCGCCCAAGGCTGTAAAAATCAATCCCCGAATGGCCGTAAAAGCGGATGTCTTCCGTCGCAATCAGGGCGTTTACCAAATCGGGCGAAAGCTCGTCGTAGGCCACATACGATCGGTTTTCGACATGGAATGTACCCAGCACAATATGCTTGCCCGACTTGTCCTTGTCGTCGGCAAAAATCTGCGTAGCAAGATTGCTTTTCGGGTTCTCCAGTTCCTCGAACGAGGGAATATGGCCAAACAGTCCGACGGTCGTAAAAAGCAAGATAACCGCTCCCAGCCCGGTAGCCACTAATATCCAAAACCATCGAATGCCTGTTTTTATATGTGATTTAGCAGGATGTTTCTTCCCCTTTTTTACCTTCGTCATGTGTATTCTTTTCTTTAAGAAATGCAAAAATAATATAAAAAATTTGGATTATACCCCATTTTATCATTTACTTTGCAAAAAAATCGTAACACACTAAAAATAGTAAAACGAAGTATGCAAGATAATTTAATTATTGTAGAATCGCCGGCAAAAGCCAAAACCATTGAGAAATTCTTAGGCGAGGGCTATCTCGTAAAATCCTGTTTTGGGCATATTCGGGACCTGTCGAAGAAAGATCAGCTGGGCGTCGATATTTCCAATCATTTTCAACCCGATTACGAAGTGCCGCCCGACAAGAAAAAAGTCGTAGCCGAATTAAAAAGTTTGGCATCCAAAGTCAAGCAGGTCTGGCTTGCGTCCGACGAAGACCGCGAAGGGGAAGCCATTGCATGGCATTTGATGGAAGTGCTGAAATTAGATCCGGACACAACCAAACGCATCGTTTTTCACGAAATCACGAAAAACGCCATCCTGCACGCCATCGAAAACCCCCGCCGCGTGGATATGAATCTGGTCGATGCCCAACAAGCGCGGCGCGTGCTCGACCGGCTCGTGGGGTTTGAAGTATCGCCGGTACTGTGGAGAAAAGTACAGGGACGGCAGGGTGGGCTGTCGGCCGGACGGGTGCAGTCGGTAGCCGTTCGTCTAATTGTCGAACGCGAACGCGAGGTACTCCATTTCAAAAGCGTCCCCTTCTTTAAAGTGAACGGGCTTTTTGAACCGGTTGACGGTGCGGCCGCGTTCATGCTAAAAGCCGATCTGTCCGAAAAATTGGCCGACGAAGCCGCCGCCCTACAGTTTATGGAAAAATGCAAAACGGCCGCTTACAGCATTACGGGCATCGAAAAAAAACCAACCAAAAAAACGCCCGCCCCGCCGTTTATCACCTCGACGCTGCAACAGGAAGCCTCACGCAAATTCGGATTCTCGGTGAGCCAAACCATGACCATCGCCCAGCGGCTGTACGAAGCGGGGCTTATCACCTATATGCGTACCGACTCCACCAACCTGTCGGACTTGGCATTGAAAAGCGCCAGCGAAACCATTGAAAAATTGTTTGGAAAAGAATACGCCAAAACGCGCCAGTTTACCACCAAATCCAAAGGCGCGCAAGAAGCGCACGAAGCCATTCGCCCGTCCTACATGGAAAATAAGTCCATAGAAGGTACCGCACAGGAACACAAACTCTATGATTTAATATGGAAACGTACGATTGCCTCGCAGATGGCTGACGCGCAACTTGAAAAAACGATCGTAACCATCCGTGTGTCCACCGCGCCACAAACGTTTATTGCGACCGGCGAAATCATTCTCTTCGATGGATTTTTGAAAGTCTACACGAGCAGCGACGATGACGAATCGGAAGAAAAAGCCGACAGTGGACTGCTGCCGCCGCTGCAACAAAATCAGGCGTTGAATGCTCGCGAAATCACCGCTACCGAACGATTCTCACAACGCCCGCCGCGCTACACCGAAGCCAGTTTAGTCAAACGGCTTGAAGAATTAGGCATCGGACGACCGTCGACCTATGCCCCGACCATCTCTACCATCATCCAGCGCGGCTATGTAACGAAAGAAGATCGCCCCGGCACGCCACGTCCCTACTTACAGCTATTGTTACAAAAACAAACCATCACCAAAAAAACACTGACCGAAATAACCGGAGCTGAAAAAGCCAAACTCTTCCCAAGCGATATCGGAATAGTGGTTAATGATTTTTTGAACGAAAATTTTAACGACATCGTCGATTACAGTTTTACGGCCAATGTCGAAGAGGAGTTCGACTCCATTGCCGAAGGAAAATTACAATGGAATAAAATGATTGGCAAATTCTATACACCGTTTCACGAAAATGTGGACAAAACGCTCCGCGATAGCCGTCCGGCCAACGCCGAACGACGCTTGGGCGACGACCCGAAGACCGGCAAACCGGTATTTGCCCGCATCGGCCGCTATGGGCCGCTGGTGCAATTAGGCAACACCGACGACGAGAAAAAGCAGTTTGCTCCCCTGCAAAAAGGCCAGTTGATAGAAAGCATTACGTTGAAAGAAGCCCTGCAATTATTTGCCCTGCCGCGCACTCTCGGATTGTACGAAGGCAATGAAATCACAACATCGACCGGACGTTTTGGCCCCTATGTCCGTTTCGGTTCCGGTTTTGCATCGCTCAAAAAGAACGACAACCCTTACACCATCACGCTTGAACGCGCCATCGAACTGATTGAAGAAAAGCGCCGGCGAGAAAAGGAAAAATACATCAAAACCTTTGAGCAGGACGACATACAAGTGCTGAACGGCCGCTTTGGGCCATACATAGCGCACGCCGGACGCAACTACAAAATCCCGAAAGACGTCGACCCGGCAGCCCTCACATTAGAAGCATGCCTGTCCATCATCGAATCGCAAAAGGACAAAGAACCCACGAAACGCACAAAGCGCGTAAAGCGTAAAGCGTAACATATTACGCACCATGCGGTACACCATCCACGATATAGAGAATGCGCAGCTGACGGCCGGCTATCCACCGGCGATGGCGGTGATTATTGGCACGAGGGCGCACCGTCCGATTGTCGAGGCGCTGAAGTCGCTACATGCGCATCAATGCGACACGCCTGTTTTATATACGGAATGCAACGTCGACGCCGCCCCTGCATTAATCGACGAGTGCATCCGCAAAAACACGGTCGCGGTCAGTATCGGCGATGTGCCGTACACGCCTGCCGACCGACCGTTTTCCGCCGCCATCATTACACCTTCGTCCGATGCCGGGCAAGAGGAACTGTACCGTCCCGTGTGGACACATCCGCAATTGGATTCATTGTCGGTCATCGGTTTTCAAACCTATCTTTCGTCGCCCGACAGCTTGACGTGGCTGTACGACCGTTTCTACGAAACGCTACGATTGGGCGCTTTCCGCGATAATCCCGCTCTGGCCGAACCCTTGCTACGCGAGTCGACACATGTGTTTTTCAACCTCCGCGCCGTACGCGCCGCCGATGCACCCGACACCGAACGACCAGCGCCCAACGGCCTGTATGCCGAAGAAATATGCCAGCTGGCAGCCTTCGCCGGACGCGTCCCGAAATTAGCCTCCTTCCATCTTGCCGGTTTTGTTCCCTGCCTCGATCCGCAGTCGTTGACTGCGCAAACAGCCGCGCACGTGCTCTGGCATCTGCTCGAAGGGGTTGCCGTACGCATCCGGTTAGATATGTCCGACAAATCGGAAGAACACCTCGAACGCATGATTGTAGAGATGGACGACAACGGACAGGCATTGGAGTTCCTGCACGACACTATCACCGACCACTGGTGGCTGCAAATCCCCCTCACCGACGGACGTTGCCGCTACATTGCCTGCCTCCACGAAGATTACCTCCGCGCCTGCCGCCGTGAAGCGCCGGTACGCTGGCTGCTGTATTTTCAGAAATTTAATAAAGGTGTATGAAAAAAATCGTATCTTTGTTGCCCCAAAATAATAGGACGCCATGCGTAGAACGGGAAAGTACCGGTAGAATAAACACGGGGTGTAGCGCAGTTGGCTAGCGCAGATGCTTTGGGAGCATCAGGCCGCAGGTTCGAGTCCTGTCACCCCGACTGGATTTAAATGTATCTAATTTCCACCTAACATACAAATGAAAAAAAGGAAATTAGATACAGTTAGATTCAATTAAATACAAAAGCCGAACTACGCAGCATTTTACCGTATTAGCCCCTTTTATCCCATGCTTCCGGCCAACTTCGTTTACAACTTAAACCGCTCCTTATTTCTTCTACTACTTTCTGCTTAAAGCAAACTTCTCAGGTAAAGAAAAGATAGGCTACGACAATAGCCGCTATCACGCCGGCCATGTCGGCGAGCAGGCCGGCGCCGATGGCGTAGCGGGTGCGTTTGATACCAACAGCGCCGAAATAAAGGGCGACGATATAAAATGTGGTATCGGCAGCGCCTTGAAGCACGCACGAGAGACGTCCGACGAAGCTGTCGGCCCCGTAGGTCGTCATGCTTTCGACCATCATAGCGCGCGCGCCGCTGCCGCTTAACGGCTTCATCAGGGCGGTGGGCAGGGCGTTGACAAAGTCGGTGTCCAGCCCGACGGATGCGATGATCCATGCGAGGCCGCCGGTCAGGTAATCCATTGCGCCCGACGCCCGGAATACGCCGATGCCGACCAGCATCCCGACGAGGTAGGGAATAATTTTTATCATCACGCTAAACCCATCTTTCGCGCCATCGACAAACGCATCGAAAACCGACACTTTCTTCACCCACGCGCCTGTCATAAACGCGACGATTAATCCGATGATGACTACACTGCTAATAAGAGTCGAAACGGCGCTCATCTGTTGCGGTGTGAGGGTAGTAAAGTACCATACCAGCAAGGATAGCGCAGCGGTAATGCCACCAATCCATCCGAAGACGGACGGATGAAACAGGTTGATTTTTTGCTTGACGGCTACGATAATCAAGCCTGCCAGCGACGACACGTAAGTAGCAATCAGAATCGGTAAAAACACATCGGTGGGGTTGGCCGCGCCGAGGATGGCGCGTTGGGCGATGATGCTTACCGGAATCACCATCAACGACGAGGTGTTGAGCACCAAAAACAAGATTTGCGCATTCGATGCCGTCTGCTTGTTGGGGTTGAGTTCTTGCAGGCTGTGCATGGCTTTTAGTCCTAACGGCGTGGCGGCGTTATCTAATCCCAGTATATTTGCCGACAGGTTCATGACGATTTGCCCGGAGGCCGGATGGTCTTTAGGGATTTCGGGGAACAGGCGGCTGAAGAACGGCGCTACTATTCGCGACAGCCAGCGTATCGCCCCCGCCCGCTCGCCGATATTCATAAAGCCCAACCACAAGGCCATGATGCCTGTCAGCGGCAGCGCAATGTCCATCACCGCCAAGCGCGCCATGGCAAACAGGCTGTCCATCATCCGCCCGAATACTGCTGCATCGCCGCACGCCGCATGGACAATCGCCACGACAAACGCCACCAGAAAGAAACCGATCCAAATATAATTCAGCATACCGAAAAAATGATTACGGAAGGGGAAAGGGAGAACAATTCATAACATCATACATCATACATCATACATCATACATCGTTTACCATTTTCTTTATCTCCCTCAGTTTATCGAATGCGTCGAGTGGCGAGAGGGTGTTGATGTCGAGGTTGCGCAATTCATCGCGGATACGCGTGAGCACCGGGTCGTCGAGTTGGAAAAAGGAGAGTTGCATCGCTTGGCCGGCGATTTTTCCCGAGAGGGACGACGCGGCTTTCGGCTGTTTGTTTTCGGAAGATACAGGGGCGTCGGACGCGGACGAGCGCCGTTGCGTTTCCAGCTCTTTCAACATTTCGTCGGCACGCCGGACGACCTGCACCGGCATTCCCGCCATTTTTGCTACGTGAATGCCGAAACTGTGTTCGACGCCGCCGCGTTGCAGTTTGCGGAGAAAGATCACGTGGTTGTCCGTTTCCCGTACCGACACGTGGTAGTTTTTTACTCGCGAAAAACGTTCTTCCATCTCGTTCAACTCGTGGTAGTGGGTTGCAAAGAGCGTTTTGGCGCGGGCTGCCGGATGCTCGTGAATGTATTCGACCATCGCCCACGCAATCGAAATGCCGTCGTAGGTGCTGGTGCCGCGTCCGATTTCGTCGAGCAGAATCAGCGACCGCGACGAGAGGTTATGCAGGATGCTGGCCGATTCGTTCATTTCGACCATAAACGTCGATTCGCCTTGCGAAATATTGTCGGACGCGCCCACACGGGTAAAAATCTTATCGACCATGCCGATGGTAGCGGCTTCGGCGGGCACAAAACTGCCGATTTGCGCCAGCAGCACAATCAGCGCTGTTTGCCGCAGCAGGGCGCTTTTCCCCGACATATTCGGGCCGGTGATAATGATAATCTGCTGTGCTTTGTCGTCGAGCCGCACATCGTTGGCCACGTATGTTTCGCCAGCCGGCAACAGGCGTTCAATAACCGGATGTCGGCCTTGCCGGATGTCGATTTCACAGCCGGTATTGACCGTCGGCTTGCAGTAGCCATGACCGTCGGCTACGGCAGTAAACGATAGCAGGCAGTCGAGCTGCGCAATAAGCGAGGCGTTCAACTGCACGGGCGCCATGTAGTCGAGCAACGATACAACCAGTTCGTTGAACAATTGCTGTTCGATAGCCAGAATCCGCTCTTCGGCGCCGAGTATTTTCTCTTCGTATTGTTTGAGTTCTTGCGTAATGTAGCGCTCCGCGTCGGTGAGTGTTTGCTTGCGAATCCAATTGTCCGGCACTTTATGCTTATGCGTATTGCGCACCTCGATATAGTAGCCAAACACATTGTTGAAACTCACCTTGAGTGATGGGATGGCTGTGCGCTGCGCCTCGCGTTGCTGTACTTCCAGTAAATAATTCTTACTGTGCCGCGAGATGTCCCGCAGTTCGTCCAACTCATCATTCACGCCGGCGCCAATTACCAGCCCTTTCCCGATTTGGTTGGCCGGCTCGGGCGCCATATCGTGCATGATCCGCCGGTGCATGCTTTCGCAGAGTTGCAACTGCTCGCCGATGGTCTGCAACGTAGCCTCCTGCGTCGACAGGCAATATTGTTTAATGGGTTTGATGGCCTCCAGCGCTTTTTTCAATTGAATGACCTCGCGGGGCAGGATGCGTCCGGTCGCCGCCTTGGAGATCAGGCGTTCCAAATCACCGATTTCATAGAGATGCGAAATGAGTTTCTCTTTTTCTTCGGCATGTTGCAGGAAATAATCGACCACGTTCAGGCGGGCATTAATGAGTTGCACCTCCTTGAGCGGCATGGCCACCCACCGTTTCAGCAACCGCGCGCCCATCGGCGAAATGGTTTTGTCAATCACGTCGATGAGCGTGCGGGCATTTTCGTTGACCGACGCAAAAAGTTCAAGATTGCGGATAGTAAATTTATCGAGCCACACGTAATGATCCTCGTCTACGCGCGAAATGGCGGCTATGTGCTTTAAGCGGTCGTGCTGCGTCAGCTCGAGATAAAACAGGACAGCGCCCGCCGCCACAATACCCGCCTCCAATTTATCGATGCCAAAGCCTTTGAGCGACGACGTACCGAAATGCTTCAACAGCTTGTCGCAGGTCGCTTCGGGCGAAAACGACCATTCGTCCAGCCTGTACGTATAATATTTCGTCCCGAACGCTTCCGCGAACGGCTGCTCCCGCCCCTTCTGGTACAATACCTCCTTCGGTGCGTAGTTCGACAGCAGTTTATCGACATACTCCACGCTACCCTGCGCCACATGAAACTCACCGGTCGACACATCAAGGAACGCTACGCCGGCGCAATGTTCGGCCAAATGCACACAAGCGAGGAAATTATTTTCGCGATGCGACAACACATTATCATTATACGCCACCCCGGGCGTAACCAATTCCGTTACGCCGCGTTTGACGATTTTCTTGGCGAATTTTGGATTCTCCAGCTGGTCGCAAATGGCGACACGCTGTCCCGCGCGCACCAATTTCGATAAATACGTATCGATCGCATGATAGGGAAAACCGGCCAGTTCAACGAACGCCGCCGCGCCATTCGCCCGCCGCGTCAGGGTAATACCCAGAATTTCGCTGGTGCGAATAGCATCCTCGCCAAAGGTCTCATAAAAATCACCGACCCGAAACAGCAGAATCGCATCGGGATGTTGCGCCTTAATCGCCATATATTGCTTCATCAGCGGCGTCTCAACATAATTTTTACGTGGAGTGGAATTTTCGAATACCATACTTTACTTTAAGATGGCTACAAAGGTACATTTTTTTCGTGATGCATGATACGCCTGTTTGTTAATTGTTCTTAACTAAGAACTATGAACTAAGAACTAAGAACTAAGAGTTAAGAACTAAGAACTAAGAACTAAGAGTTGAAAGTTGAAAGTTGAAAATGAATAATGAATAATGAATAATTATTGCCGTGCCGTTAGGCACGCTATGTTGGTAGAATCTAAGAGTTGAAAGTTGAGAGTTGAAAGTTGAAAGGTAGGTGAAAGGGTAAAAAGGTGAAAGGGTGAAATGCGCTACGCGCGGTGAAAAGGTGAAAATGAATAATTATTGCCGTGCCGTTAGGCACGCTATGTTGGTAGAAACGAGAAGTCCACCCCCGCCCTACGGGCACCCCCGCCCTACGGGCACCCCCGCCAGCGGGGGACAGCCGTGCGGCGGCAGCCCTTGTATATCGCAACCTGCGTAGCTCTCCCCCGCTGGCGGGGGTGCCCGTAGGGCGGGGGTGGACTGGTCTCCGGCGGGGGAGGAGTTAACTAAGAACTAAGAGTTAAGAACTAAGAACTAAGAGTTGAAAGTTGAGAGTTGAGAGTTGAAAGGTAGGTGAAAAGGTGAAAGGGTGAACAATTTCACCCTTTCACCCTTTCACCGCGCGTAGCGCATTTCACCTTTTCACCCTTTCACCGCGCGTAGCGCATTTCACCCTTTCACCCTTTCACCGCGCGTAGCGCACTTCACCTTTTCACCCTTTCACCGCGCGTAGCGCATTTCACCTTTTCACCTGCTCTTAACTCTTAACTCTTAGTTCTTA
>JAIRKX010000079.1 GCA_031259805.1 Prevotellaceae bacterium
AACAAAATAACGAAAATATAATTTCTAATAACCTGCGTTCGGGATAAGAAATAGCCGTTTACGGCTTATATATCAATAGAAAGCGATTTGAAATGAACGATTTTGTCCGTCAGGACATATACCGTGAATGTCCTACGGACAATCTAAGGGGCGTGTAGGATGCGTTTTTTATTGATATGTATCGCCTACGGCGAATTAATCTGTTTATTTTTAGAATGGAAGTTTTTTTCTTATCCCGAACGCAGGTTAATAGCAAAAAAAAGCCGCCCGTTCCGGGCAGCCTTTTTTATTTATGGCTACAACAAATTATTTATAGTCATCTGTTGGGTAATCCCACCATACGGGAGCGGAAAGAATTGTTCTTTGGCTTGCTTCCGGGTGTGACGCCAGCCAGTTTGTTTCGTTATAGGTTTGTTCGTGCGTACATTGCAGTACCCTGCGAGGCCAATAACGAATATTACTCGGGTCTGTGCTCGGGTAACATTCCTGCGCGGAAGCGTCAAATTCAAACGGCCTGCCGAAATCGGGATAAACTACGCCAAACTGCGGGTCGGGCACAGAATAATTAAACCGCCGCATGTCCGTCCAATTCTGTACGGTGAGCGACATGGAAATTTGTTTTTGCTGCATGATTTTCGCCATTGTTAAATCACCGGCTGTTTGTGCTACAGCGGCGCTTGATAAGAAAGCAGCGATGTCGGCTTCGGGTATAACTTCCTTGCCTAATACTTGCGGATATTCCCGCAGTTTTTCGTTCATTGCTTCCATGTGCGCCCGGATGCCTGCTTTGTAAGCAGTCAATGCACCGCCTGCGTCGCCTTTACGTAACAAGGCTTCCGCTTTGATAAAGCACATTTCATGGTAGCAAACCAAATGTGCAGGCGCATCGGCGCGGATGTAGAAACTGCCCGTAGAGGTAATATCTATGATGCTGCTGTTATAGTTCGGATTGGCTTCGGTAATACCATTGTAGCGGTAGGCAAGGTAGCGGTCATTGGTATTGTCCGTAGAAGTCAGTATCCAGTCTAAACGGTCGGAATAACAAGATATGTATATTGAGTCGCCTTGCCGTGCCGCGTTTGTATTCGTCGAACGCCAACGGTTGGTAAATGCCTTGTCTCCCCTTTGCGCCACCGTCGTGGCTGTGGCTAATTTGGACGGATGCGTATTATCCGGGTCGGGTTTGGTCGCCCGGATTTCAAACTGGGCGGGACCATTACCATTGGTACGGATATTGGTATTGATAATATCCGCGCCCTTCGATAATTTCCATTCCTTTGTGCCGTCCGACTTATAAAATTCCCCGCTGGGAATGATCCGGGTAGCGCGGGGGTCTAATACGCCTGATCCGCCGGTAAATTCATTCGTCAAAAGGTCGGTGTACCATTTTGTCAAACGGGTAGCAGTAGCGCCCAAATTTGTATGTTGAAGCGCGGCTACCGTACCTGCCCGGTCAGACAAGGTCGAATTGATAAACTGCATGGTGGTATTATCGGCAACCGATTGGGGCGCTTTGGCGAGCGCGTCCAATACGGCGTCGGGGTCGTAGAACGGTTTTTTAGTGAGGTTATTCAGCCAGCGGGCTTTCAAACCATAAGCCAGTTTAATCCATTTTTGGACGTCGCCGCCGTTCCATATATCGCCGCCTGACAAAGCGGTAGCCGATGCCGGTTGGGATTTGGAAAGGTTTACAATGGCTTGTTCGAGCATATCCATACAACCGTAGAATATTGTTTTACCATCATCGAATACCGGGTTTAGGGCTTCGCCCAAGGCTTCCGTATAGGGCATTTCGCCGTATAAGTCAGCCATCAGCATAAAACCCCAGGCGTGGATTAGCTGGGCTGCGCCCACGTAGTGCCATGCTTCTTCTTCCGTTGCTTTATCAATCAGAGGCTGAAGATTGGCAGCACAATATACAAACCATGCCTGATAGGGCCACGTTGCCGAAGCAAGCGGGAAACGCCAGCGCTGGATAAGGTCATTATTGTTACTGCTGTTTGTTCGTGTTACATTCTGTGTAATCCACGAAGCCCGCGTGCCGGATGATTCGTAGGCGTCCACAAATTGCATTTGAATAGATCGCAGGCGCAGGTCGGGCGTAGGTACGGCATTGCTTGCGCTGCTGGGGTTATCGTTTACATCCAACCATTTTTCGCAAGCCGGAAAAACAGTCAGTAATAAAATTCCTGCTATGATATAAATTATTTTTTTCATACTCATTATTTTTTTAGAAAGTTAAATTAAGTCCGAATGAAACGCCTGCCAACGCCGGAACGCCGCAGTAGTCAATACCGACAGAAGTAGGACCCACTACGCCGGAGCCGGCGGCGGATGTTTCGGGATCCATCCCTTTGTAGTTCGTCCACACGAAGAGGTTCGTGCCGGTAATGGTTGCCGTTACGTTTTGCAACACTTTCAGTTTGCGCAGCACGCTTTCGGGTAAACTGTAGCTGAGCGACAGACTCCGCAACCGCAGCCAGTTGACATTGGTGAGATAGTTTGCCGATTCAAGATTGTAAGCGTTTTCCCAATAGTAGTTGTTAATAACATACTCCCCGCTTACCTCTTGGTTGCCTATTTGGTACTTCTGCCCAGTGTGGTATTCAAAGGTCTGGGGGTCGGAATAAATGGGGTTGCCGTCGGCGTCTTTTGTGCCGGTGTCTACCACGCCGGTAATTGACAAGGATTCCCGGTTGCCGGAGCGGGCGCTCGTCCCGTGTATGGTCATGTAATAATCCGTGCCGTTAAACACGTCGCCGCCTATCCGGTAATCCAACAGGAACGATAGGTTCCAGTTTTTGTATTGCAGACTGCTGTTGATGCCGCCGAATACTTTGGGCTCGCGGTCGCCGATTTGGTGGTTTACCGTATTGTCGGAAGTAGGCATGCCGGAATCTTTATTTAATACCAGATATCCTTCCGGGCTTCTCTTCCATTGCGAGCCGGAAATGGCCATGAAACTGCCGTCGGGGAAAGAAGCGGCTTTGGCATTGCTGTATTGTACATCCGTCAGGTACAGGTAATCAATTCCCGGTAAAAGGTCGATAACTTTGCCTCGGTTGCCCGATGCGTTGATAGTCAAATCCCATGTGAAATCCCTTGTTTGGATGGGGATGATATTTACCGCCAGTTCCATACCGTTATTTACGATTGTCCCGCCATTGGTCGTCATAAAAATATACCCGATTGCCTGACTGGTACGTGGCGAGAGCAGTTGGTTGATACTTTTATTTTGGTAGTAGGTATAATCAAAGCCTAACCGCCCGTTCAAGAACCGCATTTCCAAACCAAGTTCAATGGATTGAGTAATTTCGGGAATCAGGTACGGATTACCGCGCGTCCACGCATCGCGGATACCCAAGCCGCTGCCATTGTCGTAGGTGGTAAATTCGGGTGCATTTACGTAAGTATTCGTTACATACGCATCGGCGTCTTTACCTACCCTTGCCCATGAAGCGCGTACTTTACCAAAGGAAAGTACATCGTTCTTCGGTAACAGTTCCGTGAATACGAAACTGCCGCTTACGGAAGAATAGAAGTACGAACGGTCTTTTATCGGCAGCGTAGACGTCCAGTCGTTACGCCCGGTGACGGTCAGGTAAGCCAGATTTTTATACGAAGCACGAAATTCGCCATAAACCCCGACCAGTCTTTTTTGGGTTTTTGACTGGGAAACAGCGCGTGTTGTTTCTGATGTATTGGTAAAAACGTAAAATTCGGGAATAACAAAACCCCATCCTTTGCGCCCGTTGTAGTTTACTTCGGTGGCTTCGGCAGAAGTGCCGAGCAGGAGGTTGAAATCGAAATCGCCGAATGTTTTATGGAAGTTGGTCATCAAGTTCGAGGACAGGTATTCGTAGGTACGGTCGCCTTCCGATAACAATCCGCTCGTGCTGTATGCAAGGCTAACGCCCGATCCCGGCTCGGTGAAACGGCGTGTATTGGTCGTATAGCGGTCTGTCCCGACGTTATAGTTAATGCTCCACCAGTCTGTTACATCCAAATCGACCTTCACGTTTGCCGTGAGGCGGTTGGTTTTGTCGGTGCGCGGCATTTTGTTTACTATCCAGTAGGGATTGTCATAGTCGTTCTGTACCAATTCCGACGGGAATAAACGGTATTTCGAGCCGTCAGGATTGAGCCAGTTCTCCATATCCAAATCGCGGGGCCAGCGGTAGGTAGCTTGTACAGCCCCTTCGCCATTGGTGTCATACAGCCCGGTGGAGGTCAGCGAGCTGAGCTGGTCGGCGATGGAATAGGCGACGTTTGCGCCTACTTTCAGGATGCCGTAGCGTTGTTCGCCGTTGAAGCGGAACGTGGTTTTGTCGTACGACGAATTGGGAATAATACCGGTTTGCGAATAATTGGAAGCAGAGAAGTAAAAACTGCTGTTCTTCGTGCCGCCGGATACGCTTACCGTGTTGTCCCATGTGTTGGCGGGCTGGTAGAAGTTGGCAATATTGTCATATTTTGTTTCTCCAGTACCGAATTTCGCGCCCCATGAATCTATATTAACAGTAGCGTCGCCCTGCAGGAGGTCGCCGTTCTGCGCATACGAGCCGCGTTTGTACTGGCTTTGTTGTTCCGGCAGACGGTTTGCCCAGTTCGTCTGGAATTTTGAACTTACATTGACTGTAATCCTGCCTTCTTCGCCTTTTTTGGTCGTAATCACAATCACGCCGGCAGCCGCACGCGAACCGTACAGCGCAGCCGCCGCAGGACCTTTCAGTACCGACATGCTTTCGATGTCGTCGGGGTTGATGTCCATTACGCGGTTGCTGTAAGTAGAGTTGTCCGATGTAGCGCCGTCAAAACTGCTGTTACCATTGATGTTGGTAGAGTTGTCGTAGATAATTCCGTCTACTACAAACAGCGGCTGATTGTCGCGTTGCAGCGACGTGCCGCCGCGAAGAATAACACTTGCACCGGCTCCAGCGCCCCCGCTGGTTTGCGTTACATTCACGCCGGCAATCTTGCCGCTTAATGAATTGAGCAGGTTGGCGGTTTTGTTTTTCATAATTTCGTCCGCTTTCAATTCCTGCACCGCATATCCCAGCGCCTTGCGTTCTTT
>JAIRKX010000116.1 GCA_031259805.1 Prevotellaceae bacterium
CTCAACCGTTACCGTTACGCTCGACGGACTCCCCGCCGGCGACCGCTTCAACTGGTGCGCCTATGCCTCCGACTATCCGCCCAACGCGACAGAGGGCGCAGGATTTTACGAACTGCACGGCACACCGCCATTCCTAATTAACGATACGATTACCGAACCGACGCGGCATTATGCCGGCTGTATTACTTCGTTGACCGACCGCACCGGCTGCCCGGGGCTGATTCCCGTGTCGCCGGCCATCACCGCCTTCACCGCTTTACCAGATACCATTTGCGCCGGCGACACCGTTACGCTTGCCGCCGTTGCATCCGATGCCACAGAATACAGTTTCGACGGCGGCATATCCTGGGTTACAGGGACGACCAAAAAGATCGCCCCCGGACAGGATACCTCCTGTACTCTAAAAGTACGCAATGCTGCCGGCTGTACGGTTACCTTTGCGCCGCTGCCGGTAACGGTACATCCCCTGCCGAACGCTACATTCAACAGCCCGCCCGCTACCGCCTGCGCCGGCGACTCGGTTACTCTGACAGCTTCCGGCGGCAGCTCCTATTGTTTTACGCACACCTGCACTCATTGCGGACGCAATCTCTACAAGACCGGCAATGGCGATCCGACCGAATTTGACTGCCTTCTCAGCGGCGAGTCCTGCTCTTACACTGCCGACAACAGCTACACCCTCGCGATGCCCGACAGCGGCAGCGTTACGGTGTGGGTACGGGTCATCAATGCCAACGGCTGCACGGACAGCATAAGCGCCACGATTACTGTGTACGAGCTTCCGGCAGCGCCTGTGCTGTCGGGCGGCGGGACGTACTGCAACAGCGCGGCTTCTCTCAACTGCTACGGCGAAGCCGACTATACCTATCAACTGTTAAACGATTTGCTCGCGCCCGTAGATTCACAAACGGGAACAGGAACGACGCTGAATTTTCCGATTACCGCCTCCGGCATGTACACTGTAAGAATCACCGACCCGCTTACCGGCTGCACGGCAGTGAGCAACGCACAGCCGGTAACCGTTGAAGTTACCCCGACCGCCCCGACCGCGCTAACGTCCGACAAAAGCGCGATCTGTAATGGTGAAACCGTTTCCATTACCTTAACGGCTATCGGCGGCGACACGGGCACAGGCGCCGTGTACGAATGGGGTACGGGCGCTGTCGTCGGCAGAGAGCTTCTCTCCCCGCCTACTACTACTGTAGCGACCCGCACAGTGAGCGTAGCCGCCGCAACGACCTATTGGGTGCGGCTTATCAGCACGACCGCCTGCGCAGATACGACTGCCGGCGTAACCCTCGCCATAGGCATGGCCGCGCCCTTTACGGCAGGGTCGATTACTACGGCTACCTATGTGAATTGCCATAATGTCGCCGGCGCAACGATTGCCGACGCGACCTCGCCGGCAGGCGGCGCCGGCGATTACACGTATCAATGGACAGTCCGCTATAACAGTGGCACGGCAGCCGTCGTTACCGACCCTGCCGCTACTGCCGCTACGTACCTGCCGCCCGCGACGACCACCGCCGGCACGTACCGCTACCGCCGGCAGGTAAAAGAAAGCTGCACCGGCGCCTTCACCCAGTCTTCCGGTACGGTTACGCGCACCGTATACCCGCCGTTCGACGCGGGCAGCATCAGCGGCAGCGGCGTTAGCACCTGTATGGTGTCGATTGACGCCGGTATCGTCGCTTCCGGCGCATCGGGCAGCTATACCTACCGCTGGGTACGGACGGATGCTTCAAGCGGTAGTACCTACTATAATACAGACAGCGCCGGCCATTCATTTACGACCGCCGAGCTGGCCACCGCCGGCGTCTTTACCTACTACCGCGAAGTGCACGACAATACGTGTAACCCGGATGTATGGAGCCGTTCTGCCGGCTCATACGAATTAACCGTACTGTCGGGCTGTCCCTACACCGGCAGCGACCTCTATCAGGACGGCACGCACCTCTGTCAGCTACGGAGCGGCGGGGCGCAGAACTGGGAAGCGTATATCAAAGACGCCCGCGACAATAAAATCTACCGCATTGTGCAAATGCCCGACTGCCACTGGTACTTTGGGCAGAAACTGGATTATCGCGGCGGTACGGGTCATCGCTGCTATCAAGATAACACATCCCTTTGCGATACCTACGGTGTCATCTATGGTTTGTCGGCCGTAGACGCCGGCGCCATTTGCCCCAGCGGGTGGGCTGTGCCGACCGGTGCGGAATGGACGGCGTTAAGAACGGCCTTAGGGGGCGATGTGCCGTTGGATTTGTGGCACATTCCCGGCGGTGGAAACGATAAATACGGTTTTACAGCTGTACCCGATATAGTGTGGTTTCATGCTCATGGCTGGGGGCTCAATTCAGATAGCGGCACTGGGGCATGGCAAACTTATTGGGGACAAAGCGCTTGTTCTAATGCATTTACAGTAAATAAACGAGATGGGCGGCTAACTATAGAGTGTCCAACCGGGGTTAATGGTAATGCCAGCCTCTTGCCGGTGCGCTGCCGTCGGGCGCTGTAAACAATAGCAATAAACCAACAAAAAAATAGTTATCAATCCACAAAAACACACAGGGGGGGTAACGTTTACAGGCAATCCACGATCTAAAATCATTTTCGTATTTTTGCATTTCAATTTCTGAAATGTACAAGTAATGGTTGATTTTGTTAAATACAATAAAGGAGCGTAATAAGGAGTATAATAAATGAAGACACTGCGTATTATTTGCCGCGTACTGATTGGCTTGCTGTTTATTTTTTCGGGCTATGTAAAGGCCATTGACCCGATTGGTTCTCAAATTATTTTCACGGAATATTTTTCGGCGTTCGGGCTGGACTTCTTTATTCCGTGGGCGCCGTTTCTGGTGGCTTACGTCGCTTCCACCGCAGAATTACTCATTGGCTGTTGCGCCCTCATGGGTATTCGGATGAAAGAAACGGCATGGGCGGCGCTGGTGTTTATGATTTTTTTCACGATACTCACCTTTATACTGGCGCTGACCAATCTGGTAACCGATTGCGGATGCTTTGGTAATGCTATCAAAATGACCAATTGGCAAACGTTTTTCAAGAATTTGATTATACTGCCGTTTGTGATCGTCCTGTTCCTGCAGCGCAAGAACTACCGATCGTTTGCCTCGTGCCGTGCAGAATGGATTACGGTTGGCGTGCTGGCGGCCTTACCCCTGCTGTTGTCTATTTATTGCTACCGTCATTTGCCGCTGATTGACTTCATGGCGTATAACGTTGGCGTCAATATCCCGGAGGCCATGTCCTATCCCGAAGATGCGGCGCAGGACGAGTGGGAAGTGATTCATCGCTACGAAAAAGACGGTCAGGTGCAGACATTCTCTAAAGAAACAGCGCCGTGGAATGACAGCACATGGACGTTTGTCAGCACACAGCCGATACTCAAAAAGAAAGGCTACGAACCGCCGATACACGACTTCACCATCGCGCCCTCGGACGGAGGCGATTACCTGACGGATTCCATCCTGAACCTGCCGGGGTATGTATTTTTGTTGATTATGCCGCATGTCGAACAAGCCTCGACCGCACAGGCGGCGGCAATCAATGCGCTGGCCGACTATTGCCTGATGCGCGACGACCGGCATTTCCTCGCGCTTTCCGGGTCGGACAATGAGCAGAACGAGGCGTTTGTCCTTAAAACCGGCGCTATGTATCCGTTCTATACCACCGACGAGAAACCGCTACTCTCGATGGTGCGCTCAAACCCGGGGCTGATCATCCTGCACGAAGCCACAATCCTGGCCAAATACAGCCGCTTCGACATACCCACGCCGGCGCAGGTCGAAGCAGAAATAATCGGACAAAATCCCGATAAGATTATTGCCCGCCACATTACCTGCGAACAATTAACCTCCGACCTGCTGGCCCTGCTATTACTGCTGGCAATGGCTGCATGGGGTATTATTTTTCGCGTAAAGCATAAAGCAACACCCAAACGGTGATATTGTATCCATCCTACATCATCCATCCTACATCCTACATCCTACATCATCCATCATCCATCATACATCATCCATCCTACATCATCCATCATCCATCATCCATCATCCATCATCCATCATACATCATGGAGGTTCATTCCCATTATCCCTTAAAACAGTTCAACACTTTTGGTTTTGACGTACATGCCGGACTGTTTGCCGCGGTCGGCACGACTGACGAACTGCTGGCCGTACTTTCCGACAAGCGTTACTGCACCCTGCCGCTATTGATTTTGGGCGGTGGCAGCAATAGCGTATTCTGCGACGATTTCGACGGGCTTGTTGTCCACCCTCAAATGACCGGTATCGAAAAACAGGCGGAGGATGCGGAGTTTGTCTACCTGCGCGTGGGAGCGGGGGTAGTGTGGGACGACTTTGTATCTTACGCCGTACAGCGCAACTGGGGCGGCGCCGAAAACCTGTCGCTCATTCCCGGTCGCGTAGGCGCTACGCCGGTACAGAACATCGGCGCGTATGGCGTAGAGGCAAAATCGATTATCCATCAAGCCGAATGTATTCTCATCGACACAGGCGAACGGCGGGTATTTTCGAATGCCGAATGTGCATTTGGATACCGCGACAGCGTGTTTAAGCGCGCATGGAAAAACAAAACGGTCGTTACGCACGTCGTATTTCGCCTGCGGAAAGAACCGGTTTTGCAGACTCACTACGGACATGTCGCCGACGAATTGAAAAACTACCCGGAGCTTTCGTTGCAAACGATGCGGCAAGCGATAATGGCCATCCGACGAAGAAAATTACCCGACCCTGCGGAAACAGGCAATGCCGGCAGCTTCTTTAAAAACCCTGTCGTGCCGAACGAAACGGCCATGCGCATAGCCGCCGCCGACCCGCACCTCGCCACCTATCCGGTAGACGGCTCGTCCGTAAAACTGCCTGCCGGACGGCTAATCGAACTGGCCGGATGGAAAGGCCGGCGAGTAGGGAATGTCGGCGTACACCCGCAGCAAGCCCTGGTATTAGTCCACTACGGCGGCGCCACGGGGCATGATATCATAGCCTTAGCTACCGCCATCCAACAATCCGTATACGACAAATTCGGCGTGCATCTCGAACGGGAAGTAAATGTGATACTAAATCCCCCTAATAATTAACGATTATTTAATACTAACATAGCAGCAACCTTTAACTAACTGCAAATAATATTGTAACTTTGCGCGAAATTTAAACAAACAAAATTAAAAACAAAACAAAATCAATCATGAAAAAAATTTTTACCATCGCCGCTCTTGCTTTTGCATTAGCATCTTGCGGCACAAAAGAAGCGGGAATTTGCGTAGATAAATTCTATGAAAACCCCGTAGTCGGTTCCGAAATTGTAATCGCGGGACAGGCAAAAGTATGTTGTTGTTCGGGCGCGTTGCTATTAACAGGCAACGAAGGAAAGAACGTAATTACCGTAACTCCCAATGAAGGAGTAGCAGTACCCGAAAATGTGAAAGGCGCTATTCTTGAAGTGAAGGGCGTCGTCAGCGCTACCACGATTGACGACCAGTACGTAGCAGACTTAGCCGCACAAGCCGAAGCCGCACAAGACTCCACCGAAAAAGCGAAACTGACGGCAAAAGCAGAAAAAGTAAAAGCCGCCCTCGAAGCAAACGGTGCGCCCATTCGTAAATACACGATTGCCGCCACGGAAATTCTCGCCCTAAAAGACGCCTGCTGCAAAAAAGGCGAAGAAAAAGCCTGTAAGAAAGGCGACGGAAAAGCCTGCTGCAAAAAAGACAGCGCCGCCTGCAAAAAAGACAGCGCCGCCTGTGAAAAGAAAGACAAAGTAAAAGCAGAAGAAGACAAATAAAAAGTAAGGAACACGATTGGTATGTAATTTTTACAAGAGGAAGGCCGGAGTAAATCCGGCCTTTTTCGCATTCCCACAACAAACAAAACCTAATCCCTCCCCCACAACTCTTTCAGCCACCTTAACAACAACCCTCTCCACACATCATGATAAACAAAATCAGAACGCATGCCCCATCCATGCCCGCCGGTCGGAAAAACATACATAGCCGCAGGCACCCGGCGCTCCTTTAAAGCCTCATAAAACATCGAACTGTTCAGCGGATCTACCGTCCGGTCGTCATCGCTAAGAAACAACAAAGTCGGCGGTGTAGCCGCGCTCACCTGCCATTCGTTACTATACTTCCGTTGCAGCTCCGGCGAAGGCGACTCGCCGATTAACGCCAACCGGGAACCCGCATGCGCCCGCACACCCATACTGATAACCGGATAAAAAAGCACCGCAAAATCAGGACGAGTAAGACTGTCGCCAAAATGCGTCGCCGCAGTAGAAGCCAGATGCCCACCAGCCGAAAACCCGGCGACGCCAACCCTGTGCGGCGCAATATTCCACTCCCTGCCATGCTGCCTGACCAACCGCAAAGCCTGCTGCACATCGCTCAACGGCACCTCGTCATGCCCGTTCGGCATCCGATACTTCAAAACAACAGCAGCCACACCATGCTCATTGAGCCACCGAGCAAACTCATGCCCCTCATGCACCATCGCCAGCCGCACATACCCTCCCCCCGGACAAATCACCACCGCCGCCGTAGCCACAGCAGCGCCCACAGGAAGATAAACATACATCGACGCCTGCGACACACCGGACACCCGCCCCGCAGCAGCCTGCTCCTCAGGCCCCCTGATACCATTATCATTCGGCGCCCCGTCAGGCCACAACAACACCTCCACCGGCTGCGAAAAAGCCACAAAAGCCACAGACGCCAAGTAAAACAAAAATAAAAAACGAAAAATCATAATACACCTTTTTTAAAAAAAATTAAACACTCCTTTCCACTGTTTCAACAAACAAAAATACCGCCCCTTAACCACCACGCCCACCAATTAGAAAGGGGACGCGAATCACTTCGGGTCCCCCTCCTGTTTATTAAGTGCGGCAAAGATAATCATTTTTTCTAACAATACTTGCCCGGTTAAAATTAATTACATATCTTTGCAAAACATTCCCGGCAGGCAACACCACCGGAAGCACACTAAAAACAAAAAAAAACAAATACATATACATATTAACACTAAAAACAAAAAAAAATGAACTCAACATCAGAAACAGGCCACGCAGTAAACGTCGACCACTTTAAAAAACTCACAGACGTAGTTACCACCTTCGGAACCGCCTACGCCCCGGTATCCGATCACCTGAAAATCACAAGCCTCAACAACCTCTACACCGCCGCCGCACAAGCGCTCGAACACGTCGACGAACTAAACCCCCCATGGCTCAACGCCGTCGACGCACGAATCCTCGCCTTTGAACCCCTCGACAAACAAATTACACGAGTACTCTTCGTCGCCGAAACAATACCCCTGAACGCCACCGCCCTCAAAGCCCTCAAAGAACTCGTCAGAAAAATCCACGGAACCCGCGCGAAACCAAAAGTACTGTTCACCCCCGCCGAAGACCCCAACAACACAACCGACCCCGATACCCCGGCCAACACAGAACCGCCACACCGCTACATCTCAGTATCCCAACGCAGCTTCACCCAGCGCGTCGAACACTTCAACCAGGCAGTAGAACTCCTGAAAGCCGAACCCGAATACCTCCCCTCCGAAGCTGACCTCACCCTCAGCGCCCTCGAACAACTGCTGGCCGACATGCGCGCCACCAACGAAGCAGCCGTAGAAGCCGCCATACCCCTCGACGCCGCACGCCGCGCACGCAACATCGTCCTCTACGCCCCCCGCACCGGATTAGTCGACACGGCCCTCGCCGTAAAAAAATACGTCAAAGGAGCCTTCGGATTCGACAGCCCAGAATATGCACAAGTAAAAACCATCGAATTTAGGCGAGTAAAATAAACCCGCGCCGCGCCCCACACGCGACCCCGCACCACACCACACCATTGCCCTGCCCAAAAAGCAGGGCAATGGCATTTATACACAAATAACCACCCGCCACAAACCATTACCCACACCGGCAATCCCCCACACTTATACTATCCTTGGTCATAATATGAGAAATATACATGACGCAGTATGATTTTGCGATTGGTTGCGCCGAGTAGGGGCAAGGCATGCCTTGCCCCCACTTCGGTTCCCCGTAGGGGAATAATATCAATAGAAAAACGGTCTGCCTCTCCTTTTCAATAGCCCGTAGGGCTTTAATAGCATCATCGTTTTCTATTAATCCCCTACGGGGAATCGGG
>JAIRKX010000120.1 GCA_031259805.1 Prevotellaceae bacterium
CGTCTTCGTAGCGGATTTCAATATTTAAAATTACGTCGTTTTCGTCCATGTTATTTGTGTATTTAAATTATTTTTTGTATATTTGTAAAAATTATATAAAACTATTTAAAAAATTACAGCCATGTTAATTCTGATAGCTAAAATAGTATGTTTGACAGTGATAGCGATATATATTATCGTGATTGCTTACTTGTGGCTGACGACCTCGGAGCCTACCGACGCACAACTTAGAAAAGCCTACAAAGAACGTTGGGGCGAAGAATGGACGCCGCCCAAAGTGTATAGATATATACACTATGATATGTAGACTTCCGCCGGGCTTCGTTGTTCCTGCGCCGATGCAGGCGGTGGTGGAGTGGTTTACAGTTCTCAGTTTATTGCTCATTCATAGTTCTTAACCCTTAGTTCTTAACTCATTTTATAAACCCTCACATCCGAAATGAGGCCTTTAAATGCGCGTGTTTTATCCGCTACCGGCGCGCCTATCAACAAATGATAGGGTGCTTGGGTAGTATAATCTTCAAACGATTGATCGTTGGGCGCTACTGCAAAATTTCCATCGACCCCGGCGCCACGCTCTTCAGGCGTATAGAATATTTCTATATCGTACCACCTACCGGCTTCATCGGGATTGGGGGAAAAAGGAAGAGCATAAACTATCATTGAAGTACTATTGCCGTAGGCAAATACCCATTTTATACCAGTACCATCGTCATAATGCTCAATCTTAAATCCATCGTCGCCATATGCAGAGCCTTTGACAATAGGATTACTCCGCATGGAATAATTCAGTTGCATTGGATACTTGAATCTGCCATGGCCTCGTGTCTCACGCTTTTTCTACTCTCAACTAAATATATTATCTTTGCAAGCAAATTCTATTATAATGAAACGTAACTTTATCTTTTCGATAGTTATTTTATGTAGCTTCACTCTTTTCTTTGGTTGTACGGCGACGGATGTGCAGCGACCGAAGTATGTATTCCTGTTTATCGGCGACGGCATGGGACTGGCGCATGTTACGTTGACGGAGGACTATCTGGCCGCAAAGGACGGCGTTCACGGCAGCGGTAATGTGTCGTTTACCTCGTTTCCCGTCGTCGGGCTGGTTACTACGTATTCGGCCAACCGGCTGATTACATGCTCGTCGGCAGCGGCCACAGCCATGGCAACCGGCCACAAAACCAATAATAATATGATGTGCGTGTCTCCCGACAGCGCGACGAACTATACGGCGTTGACCTACCCGTTGCATGAAGCCGGATACCGGATAGGCATTGCCACAAGCGTGAGCATCGACCATGCTACGCCGGGAGGGTTTTATGCCCATTCCGTGTCGCGCAACCGCTATTATGAAATTGGCTCGCAGGCAGCTGCCACGGGCTTTGCCTTCTTTGCCGGCAGCGGGTTTATCTATCCCACCGGGCGCGAGGGAAACCAGCCGGATATTTATCTACAATTGGCCGATGCCGGATACCGGATTGTACGCGGCCCTGAGGGTGCGGCGCAACTTACGCCGGAGGCGGGAAAGACCGTGCTGGTGCAACACGAGGGCAAGGATCAGCACGCGCTGCCGTACGCTATCGACCGGGGCGACGACGATCTGACGCTATCGCAAATTACGCAGGCGGCCATCCGGATGCTCGACAATCCTCGCGGGTTCTTTGCTATGATTGAAGGCGGAAAAATCGACTGGGCAGGCCACGACAACGACGGCGCGACTATGATACGCGAAGTGATTGATTTCTCCGACGCCATCGCTATCGCTGTAGAGTTCTACCGCCGGCATCCGGACGAAACGCTGATTCTGGTTACTGCCGACCATGAGACCGGTGGCCTGTCGGTCGGTCGCGACGGTTCTTATTCCCTTCGTCCGACGGCTTACGATGACCGCAGCCGGTCTATTACCCATCCCGTTACGGACGAAGAACGGGAAGCCATTCGTGAAATTGACAAAAAAGCGCGTGTAGCATGGACAACAAGCGGACATACCGGCATCATGGTCCCTCTCTATGCCATCGGTCCGGGCAGCGAACAGTTTGCCGGAAAATTAGACAATACCGAAATTCCTCAGCGGATACTTGAATTGCTAAAGTAGTTAAAGAAATTAGAGGAATTAACGAATACTGTCGCTCATCCAATATCAAAAATCCAACATCAACAATAATGAAAAGATTAGTAGCAGGCATCGACGTAGGCGGTACCAATTCCGTATTTGGTTTAGTCGATGAAGAAGGAAAAATTTACGCCGAAGGCTCGATCCCAACCTATAAATACGACGATTTCGACGTGTATTTGCAGGTGTTATGCGACGGGGTCAAAAACCTGTCCGCAAAGATCGACGAGCCCTATGAAGTGGCCGGTATCGGTATCGGCGCTCCGAAGGGCAATTACTACAACGGCTGCATTGAAGATGCCGCCAATCTGAAGTGGCGCGGGGTGTTGCCGTGCGTCGAAAAAATGAAAGCGCATTTTCCGGGGATTCCCATCGTGCTGACCAACGACGCCAATGCCGCCGCCATCGGTGAGATGATTTACGGCGGCGCTAAAGGCATGAAAAACTTTGTCGTCATTACCCTCGGCACGGGACTGGGCAGCGGCATTGTGGTCAACGGCGAAGTATTGTACGGGCACGACGGGTTTGCCGGCGAGCTGGGGCACATTATCGTCAGCGTCAACGGGCGCGAGTGCGGCTGCGGACGGCGCGGATGCCTTGAAACCTATGCGTCGGCAACGGGTATCAAACGGACGGTCTATAAATTGCTGGCTGACCATATCGGCGACAGCGCCCTGAAGAATATCAGTTTTAACGAACTGACGGCCGAAATGATTACCACCGCCGCCATCAAAGGCGACCCGATAGCCATCGAAGCCTACCGGCACACGGGCGAGCAGCTCGGACGTACACTGGCCGACCTGATTGCCATCACCGCCCCCGAAGCGATATTCCTGTTCGGCGGTCTGGCCAAAGCCGGAAAATACATCCTTGAACCGACCGAAAAGACGATGGAAGAAAACGTGCTCTTCCTCTGGCGCGGCAAGGTGAAATTGAAAGTGTCGAAAATCAACGACAAGAATGCCGCTGTGCTGGGCGCTTCGGCGCTGGCATGGAAAATCATCAGGGAACAGTAGTATGCCGACACGTTATTACATCCGTGCGGGGAAATCCGTCCTGCTATTTTACACGATTGCGCTATTGGCCATTACGTTTATCTACTTTACCTCTTCGGCACAGGATCGGCAAATCGACAGCTTCGTGGAGTTCCTTCAACGGGGCATCAAATTAGGCTGGATGTCCCTGTTTCTGGCGGTTTTCGGATTGGCGTACCCGTTCATTGGATATACCCGGCATTTTATCCCGCATGCAAACACACTTACGGCAGAGGAAAAGGATACGGTCGTTGCAGTCTTTGCCAACGCCCGCTTTACCCTACAGCAAGACGACGGACAAGTGTTGATCTTTCGTCATAAAAATGCCTTTACACGCCTCATGCGGGTGTACGAAGACGCCATTACCGTCGATTATTCGGGTAAGGGGCTAACCGTCGAAGGCCTGCGCCGCGACGCCGACCGTCTGGCAAGAGGAATCGAATGGAAACTTTCCAATTAAATATTGAGAACATGGATTTGGAGAACATGGACAGTTGTTCATGGGAGAGGCGCGAATGAGGATGATATCTTAGCTGTTAAGAATGACTATTGCCAAAGCGGAATGATGCCAAGCAGTGCGAAAATAAATAATGAAGGTTGGCTTCTGCATACCGATTGGCCTCGTTCTTTTTTCGATACAGCAGAGAGGTCGCCTCGCCTCCGGTCCTTCTCACAAATCAAAATGTCCGTTTAAAAAAGACGGAGGGCAGGCGCTCCAATAAATAGTTGTATTTTTACCGCATGAAACGCAGTCAGGTTATATTGGGTATTTTATTATCGCTGGGGATGGCGGTGGTATTTGCCATCCCCCGTTTGCTGGAGTTGAATGAATATCGGTGTGACGCGCTCATCAAGCCGGGGTATCTGTTTCTGGCATCGCTGATTCTATGGTTTGGCAATGGCTGGCTAATTTACCATAAAGGATACAACCGGATGATAAGAAGCAATTTTTGGAAACATTGCCTGCCGATTCTTTTAACTGCCGTGGCGGCGAATTTTGTATGCGATCATCTATTGCCGTGGAGCGTAGAAAAATCCCATTTGGTCAACGATCTTCACGGTCGGTTTAAACGCCCGCTGCCGATGTTCTTCGGGACATTGTTCCATAGCATCATGCTTTATTACATTTTGCTATTCCTAAAACTGATAGAAGAGAAAAAGAACAGCCAGATTGAAATCCAAAAACTCCAGCAGGCGCAAATGGAGGCTAAAATTGCCTCGCTGAAAGAACAATTAAGCCCTCACTTCCTGTTTAACACCCTCAATATTCTATCTACGCTGACAAAGGAAAAAGAAGCGCAGGATTTTATTCAGGAATTGGCGAAAGTGTATCGTTATGTGCTGCAATATAAGAATAATGATACGGCTACATTGCAGGAAGAATTGCAATTTCTACATTCGTACTGGTATATACTCAAAATGCGATTTGAAGATTCTATCGAATTGACCGTCGCAATTCCCGACACGCTCCTGCGCTCGTCGATCCCGCCGCTGACCCTGCAAATTTTGATAGAAAACGTCATTAAACATAATGTGGTAAGCGCCGAAAAACCGGTAATTGTTCGAATCTATTCGGACGGCCAAACCATTACGGTAGAAAATAATTACCAGCCGAAATGCATCATCGAAAATACGGGAGAAGGATTGAAGAACATCGACCAGCGCTATAAACTGCTATTTGGGAAAGACATTTGTGTATACAACGACGGCGTCCGGTTTCAGATAAAGCTCCCGATTATCGAACAAGTCATTCGCAATCTATCGTAACCATGCAAGTGTTAATTATTGAAGACGAAAAAAAAGCGGCGCGTAATTTAGCCGATATGCTGACCGCCATCGACAATACGATTCAGGTCGTGGCCATGATCGAATCGGTCGAGCAAGGCCTCCGGTGGTTTAAAGAACATGCGTCGCCGGACTTGATTTTTTCAGACATCCAACTGTCGGACGGGTTGAGTTTCCTGATTTATGAGGAAATCCGTGTCGAGGCGCCCATCATTTTCTGCACGGCCTACGACGAATACCTCCTGCAGGCGTTTAATACAACCGCCGTCAGTTACCTGCTCAAGCCGGTCAACAAAGAACAAGTGGAAGCGGCCTTAGAAAAAGTAGGACACATGCAACGCCTGTTCCAGAAAAACGCGCCCGAACGAACCATGGAAAAATTACTCGCCCACTTGGATTTTCATTACAAAACGGCGCTATTAGTCAATCAGGGCGACAAAATCATTCCCCTGAAAATGGCCGATATTGCCTGTTTTTATTTAGACGGTCATGCCTTGGCGCTTATTACATTCCGGCATCAAAAATACTACTACGCCTCCTCATTGGATGAAATTCAAAAACTGATCTCCCCGGCGCTGTTTTACCGCGCTAACCGGCAATTTATCGTAAACCGTAATGCCGTCGTCGGGATTGAGCGCTACTTCACTCGCCGATTAGTCGTCAAACTATCGGTCGATACACCTGAAAAAATGATTATCAGCAAGACCAAATCAACAGCGTTTTTAGAATGGCTGGAAGGAAATTAAGAAGGGCGCCCGAATCAAGTATTACCCCTCGTTTTCGCATTCCGGACAATAGCCTACAATCAGCGACGCGGCCGACGCCGTCCGGTAACCCGACGGTAACGGTTGCGCAGCCAGCGGACGAGCGATACAGGTAATCGTATCGCATTGCAGACACCGGAAGTGCGGATGGTTGTCGTGGTGATGACCGGTCGAGCAATCGCGGCAGCGGGCATAATAGGTTTTGCCGTTATCGCCGAAAAACTTGTGCACTTTCCCATCGTCGCAAAAACTTTGCAGGATACGGTAAAGAGTTACGCGATCCATCTCCCTCGCCAGCCGCGCCCCAATGTCCTCCTGACACAACGCCGATTGTGCATTGTCCAACACATCCATCACCATTTGCTTCGTCTTTGTATGTCGTTTCGCTTTGTCCATGCTGCAAAGATAGCGTTTTTTTCGTGAACTAAGAGTTGAGAGTTGAGAGTTGAAAGTTGAAAAGTCCACCCCCGCCTGTCGGCACCCCCGCCAGCGGGGGACAGCCGTGCGGGAGAGTTGAAAGTTGAAAGTGGAGAGTGGAGAGTGGAGAGTGGAGAGTTGTTACATCCACCCCCGCCCTACGGGCACCCCCGCCAGCGGGGGAGAGCTACGCAGGTCGCACTGTTGGGTTATCCTTTCTGCTGCCTCATGGCAGGCCACACTGTACAAGGGCTGCCGCCGCACGGCTGTCCCCCGCTGGCGGGGGTGCCCGTAGGGCGGGGGTGGAATGAACTAAGAACTAAGAACTAAGAGTTAAGAACTAAGAGTTAACAATTCTCAACCTTCAATTCTCAACTTTCAACTTTCAACTAACATTCCCCGTAGGGGATTAACAGCAATCAAAGAAATCACAA
>JAIRKX010000141.1 GCA_031259805.1 Prevotellaceae bacterium
AAAATCATTTCCTCGGGTGGGAAAATCATTTCCTCGGGTGGGACAATCATTTCCTCGGAAGGGAAAATCATTTCCTCGGAAGGGAAAATCATTTCCTCGGGAGGGAAAATCATTTCCTCGGGTGGGAAAAGCTTATTCCCGACAGGGAAATGCTTATTCCCGAAAGGGAAATACTTATTCCCGAAAGGGATTGTACAAACAACGGGGCTACAGCAATGCTGCAAACCTAGTGCATCCCCTACAAGATTCTCAGACCAAACAAGCGCGAGTAGCCTCTGTACCCCCGCAGATAATTCCTGATTGAAATGATTCGGATGATAGAGCGTTACAGCAGCGTATCGGTAGTCGGGATGGCGAAGAACACCGGCAAGACGACCTGTTTGAATTATCTTATCCGCCGCCTGCAGGACGCGGGGCGGTGTTGCGCCGTTACGTCGGTCGGCGTCGACGGCGAAGAGCGCGATGTGCTGTACCGGACGCCCAAACCGCGCATTACCGTATACGAAGATATGCTCTTTGTAACGTCGGAAACCGATTTTGCCGCTCGCGAATGTCCGGCGGAAGCGCTGGCCGTCTCCGACCGTTCGACGCCTTTAGGACGGCTGATTACGGCGCGGGCACAGGGGACGGGGAGGGTCGTTCTTTCCGGTCCGTCCGACTCGCAATGGCTCTGCGAAACCCTGACGGCACTGAAACGTCGCGGCGTTGGCCTGACGCTGGTCGACGGGGCGCTGTCGCGTATGAGCCTCGCTTCGCCCGCTGTTACCGACGCTCTGATTTTATGCACCGGCGCGGCCGTTACCGGCGTTTTACAGGAGCTTATCCGCCAAACGCAGTTCTGTTGCACGCTGATTGATTCGGACACCGTCGACCCCGCGCTCGCAGCCACGTTGCAGACGCTCGGCAGCGGCGTATGGCTTCTCGACATACTAAATGGCAAACACCGGAAACTGACCGACTCGGTATTTACCGGCCACGAGGCAGCCGAATATCCGGTCATGGCGGAATCCCCGGCCACAGCGCCAACGCTGTACGTGAGCGGCGCAGTAACCGAACCGTTTTTCAAAACCCTCAGCGCCCGCCGGAATGCCGGAACGACGCTGATCGTTCGCGATTTTACACGCCTGTTTATCGAGCCGGCGACGTACGAAAAATTTATCCGCCGCGGCGGCCACATCCGCGTTCTACAGAAGGCCTCCCTGCTGGCCGTATGCACCAACCCCGTCGCGCCGCAAGGACAACGCTTCGACCCCCTGCAACTGCGCAACGCCCTGCGTAACGCCCTGCCGTGGCCGGTGTACGATGTAATGATTAATGGTTAATATCACAATAATGACAGGCAAATTATCTCTTGATTTCACAAAAGTAGCCCGTGCGCGGGCATCGGCGCGGGCGATTGCGGGCGATGTACAAGCGTTTGTCGACCGTTATACTACGGTTGCCGTTGAGCGTACGCTATGCCGGCTGGTGGGTATCGACGGCGTCGATGCCGGACAAGTGCCGTTGCCGAATGTGCTCGTCGATGAAGTAAAAGAACGTGGACGTCTCGCCGACGGGCTGCTCTACCTGCTGGGCAACGCCATGATCGAAACACGATTCTCACCGCAGCAGTTGGCCGAACAGGTCGCTATCGACACGATAGACATCACCGCATTCCCCGACCATTCGCCGGAGGCTGTCGCGGAGGCCATCGAACCCTTTGTCGACGCCGGCATTACACGCATCCGCGCCAATCGCCAACGCCGCGAGCAACTGATCGCCCGCCTCGGCGAGGGCGTGCGACCCTATTTATATGTCATCGTCGCAACCGGCAACATCTACGAAGACGTAGTGCAGGCGCAGGCATCCGCGCGGCAGGGAGCCGACATTATTGCCGTCATCCGCACTACCGGACAGAGCCTGTTAGATTACGTACCCTACGGCGCGACCACCGAAGGCTTCGGCGGCACATACGCCACACAGGAGAACTTTCGTATCATGCGCCGGGCGCTGGACGACGCAGGCGAGGAAGTCGGGCGTTATATCCGCTTGTGCAACTACTGTTCGGGGTTGTGCATGCCCGAAATCGCCGCAATGGGCGCGCTCGAACGACTCGACGTGATGCTCAACGACGCCCTCTACGGCATCCTTTTCCGAGACATTAACATGCAGCGCACGCTCATCGATCAATACTTCTCGCGTACGCTAAACGGCTTTGCCGGCGTCATCATCAACACCGGCGAAGATAACTACCTGACCACCGCCGACGCATTCGACGAAGCCCATACCGTCTTGGCATCCGACCTGATCAACGAGCAGCTGGCTTTACTGGCAGGGCTTCCCGAAACGCAAATGGGATTAGGCCATGCCTTCGAAATAGACCCCGACATGGAAAACGGATTCCTCTACGAACTGGCGCAGGCGCAAATGACCCGCGAAATATTTCCCCATGCTCCCCTGAAATACATGCCCCCGACAAAATTTATGACCGGCAACATCTTCCGTGGCCACATCCAGAACGCCCTCTTCAACGCCGTCGCCATCTGGACAGGGCAGGGTATCCAGCTCTTAGGGATGCTAACCGAAGCGGTACACACGCCATTCATGGCCGACCGCTATTTGTCGATCGAAAACGCCAAATACATCTTCCGTAACCTGCGCAATATCGGCGACGAAGTCGAATTTCGCGCCGACGGAATCATTTGCCGCCGGGCGCAGCAAGTGCTCGACAATGCCCTGTCGCTACTCGAAAACGTCGCACACGAAGGCCTGTTCGCCGCCCTCGAAAAAGGCATCTTCGCCGGCGTCAAACGGTCGAAGACAGGCGGAAAAGGGCTGGCCGGCGTAGCCGAAAAAAGCGCCCGATACACCAACCCGTTTATAGCACGAATGAAAAATGACTAACTTCGTACATCATTTTAAATTTTATTATCCATGAAATCGAAAGTAGCATTTACAGGCATTGCCTGCTTCGACAGCAACCGGGCATGGCGCGAAGCCGTCGACGGCGAATCCGACGTATTCTGCCAAACATTAGACGAACTGTTACCATGAGCAGCGGACTATATTCCACCACAGCCAAAGACTTCGACCAGACGCTCGACCTGACCTGCATCAAGCCCTACGGCGATACGATGAACGACGGGAAGGTACAACTGAGCTTCACGCTGCCCGTCCCCTGCGGCGACGAAGCCACCGAAGCCGCACGGCAGCTGATGCGGAAAATGGGCTTTGACAACCCGCAAGTTGTATTCTACAAAGCCTTGGCCGACGGCTACACCTTCTTCAACTGTTACGGCAGCAGCGTCCATACGGTCGACTATACACAAATCCGCGTCCCGAAAGTCGAAAGCGCCACATGGAGCATGGCCGAAACCGACGAATACATCCGTCGGGAAATCGGACGGAAAGTAGTGATCGTCGGCGCCAGCACCGGCACCGACGCCCACACCGTCGGCATCGACGCCATCATGAACATGAAAGGCTACGCCGGACATTACGGACTGGAGCGCTACGACATGATTACCGCCATCAACATGGGCAGTCAGGTGCCCAACGAAGAATTCATCCAACGGGCGATAGCCGAAAAAGCCGATGCATTGCTGATCTCGCAAACGGTTACACAGAAGGACGTCCATGTGACAAACCTCGTCGAACTGGTCGAAATGCTGGAAGCCGAAGGATTGCGGAGCCGGGTCATATTAGTATGCGGCGGCCCGCGCATATCCCACGAACTGGCTAAAGAATTAGGCTACGACGCAGGATTCGGCATGAACACCTACGCCGACGACGTCGCCTCATTCGTCGTCCAAGAACTCAAACGGCGCATAAGCAATGATTAATGGCGCCGCTCCTTTTAACTACTCTAACTACAAAAAAGAATGGACAAAGAACAAATTAGAATAACCATAGCCCGCCGTGCCGCGCAGGAATTACGCGACGGCGACGTGGTAAACCTCGGTATCGGGCTGCCGACGCTGGTAAACGATTACCTGCCGCCCAATGTGAGGGTCATCCTGCAATCCGAAAATGGACTGCTCGGCATGGGCGGATCGCCCGACAAAGGCAGGGAAGACCCGACGTTGATCAACGCCGGCGGCGGCTACGTAACCGCCCTGCCCGGCGCCTCGATATTCGACAGCGCCCTCTCGTTCGGCATCATTCGCGGTGGGCATGTCGACGTATCCATCCTCGGCGCATTGCAAGTCGACGAGAAAGGCAACCTTGCCAACTGGATGATTCCCGGCAAAAAAACACCCGGCATGGGCGGCGCTATGGATTTGCTGATCGGCGCCCGGCGAGTCATTCTGGCCATGGAACACATGGCCGGTAGTCACCGCAAAATCCTCAAACGATGTACGCTCCCCCTAACTGCCGAAGGACAGGTGAACCTCATCATCACCGAAATGGGCGTAATGGAAATCACCGACCGCGGCATAGTCCTTAAAGAACTGCACCCCGAATTTACTCTCGCACAAATACAAGAAGCCACAGAAGCCCGGCTGATAATTGACTGCTGACGATTGACGGCTGACAGTTATTTACGGAAGTGAATAGGACTGTTGCCTGTTAAAGTTTACGGACGGGCCCCGTAGGGTTGCAAAGCCCGTCCGAAAGTTTACGGACGGGCCCCGTAGGGTTGCAAAGCCCGTCCGAAAGTTTCCGGACGGGCCCCGTAGGGTTGCAAAGCCCGTCCATAAGTTTACGGACGGGCCCCGCAGGGTTGCAAAGCCCGTCCGAAAGTTTACGGACGAGCCCCGCAGGGTTGCAAAGCCCGTCCGTAAAAAATAGAAATTAGAAATTATCTGCAACCGGTAAAACCCTGCATCCCGTATCCCGCATTCTACGGGTTTCCAAAATCACGAAGGGACGGTATTATTATAGCAGGGCAGCGAACACCGCCTCTTACGAAACGCCGAAAGCGAACATTAACTGCATATCCCTATCCGGCAATAGTCGATATTCAATTGAAATGCTTTCTCTGTAAAATTTCGCTATAGATGACTGCTTTTTTGAGGTCAAAAGCATCGTCATACCAAGCGGTTTCTGTGGTTGCCGGATCGGTGGCCGGTTCGTTTTGTGAGAGTTGGTCGGGAACAGGCTGGATAGTCGGGACAGCCATCTGCATTTCGACCGACGGCCTGCGATCTTGCGGGTAAAGCGCTTGTTCGAGATTTTGGGAATCTTCCTCTTCGTAGTTCTCGACGTCCGTTGCTTCGACGGTTTCTACTTCTTCCTGCATCGGCGGCGGTGAGGTAAGGGACTTCAGCAGTTCCTCAAACGGATCGGACGGCCTTTCCTGTGGCGGCGCGTACGATTGCGGACGCGACGGTGCGACGGCGCGACGGCGCGCTTCTTCTTTTTTCTTATTGCTCGATGCGACGGCTTGCAGAATAAGCACCGCCAGCCCGATGAGTACAGGTACGATTGATTCCATTAGTTCGTAAAATTTTTTTCACTTTCTTTTTTATTTTCCTTTATGCGTTCGCGCGTTTCGGGGCTTTGCCAGTCGAGATGACGTTCAGCTCCTTTTTTCAACGCCCGCTGCTGTGCTTTTTCTTCCTTTTCTTTTTGCTTAGTCTCTTTTTCGGCGGCCTTTTTATCCTTTCGGGCACGGGCTTGCCGGTCGCGTTGACGTTTTTGCAACTCGGCTCGGTGGTTTATCCGGTACACTTCCTGCGAGGTCATTCCCCCATATCGGGACGACGCACAGGCCGAAAGAAAAAGAATAAAAAATAGTATCTTTGTAAAAATTTTCATGCCGTTGACAAAGGTACAAAAAATATTATTGCTAACTATCTGTCTTCTTTTTTGCACTGCCTGCGGAAAAGAGGAAACCGACTCGCCGTTGCCATTCGTAACGGTCGATGTCATGTTTAACCTGAATGTACCGCCGTATAATATTCCCCTGCAATTATGGCCGGCGGCGATGAAAATGCCTCAGCAATATATCGGGTATAATGGGAATGGACTTTTTCTGGTACGGCAATCGGAAGACTACTTTCAGGCTTACGACGCCACATGTACCCGCAATATAAACCATCACATCGCGGCGCTGCAATTAGACGATTTCGATATTATTGCCCACTGTCCGCATACCGGATGCGGCGCACAATATAATCTCATAAGCGGCGGCTACGAAACCGCCGGGCAATTCCGCCTGCAGGAATACCGCGTAACATACAACCCGGGAGCTAAAACAGGACGTATTACAAATCGTTAAATAGAAAATCTCAAAATCACCAAATATGGAAAAAAGTGTAAAAGGTACTTGTACCGAACAGAATTTACTAAAAGCATTTGCCGGCGAATCGCAGGCGCGTATGCGTTATCAATTGTTTGCGAAGCAGGCAAAAAAAGAAGGCTTTGAACAAATCGCCGTATTGTTTGAAGAAACGGCGAATGAAGAAAAACGCCATGCCACCGAATTTTTCAGGTTGCTCGAAGGCGGGCCGGTAGAAATCACGGCGACCTACCCGGCAGGGTCGGTAGGCACGACGGCCGAGAACCTGTTAGCTGCTGCCGACGGCGAACAGGAAGAATGGGATGTCCTCTACCGCGAATTTGCAGCCGTAGCGCGGGACGAAGGATTTCCGCATATCGCCGTTAAGTTTAATTTAGTCGCCACGGTCGAGAAACGCCACGAAGCACGCTACCGCAAACTGTTACAAAATGTGGAAGCCGAACAGGTATTCAAACGTCCCGAACGGCAAAAATGGCATTGCCGCGAATGCGGGTATGTCCACGAAGGCACCGGCGCCCCGGCAAAATGCCCGCTGTGCTCCCACCCGATGGCCTATTACGAACTGTTAGCGGAAAATTTCTAATTGGGATACAAGGTACAGGATTGCGGCAGGCGACCCTGTACCCTTCACCCTGAATCATGTTATTTAAATCAGTTATCGGACAAGACGAGTTGAAACAACAACTGCGGCAGGCGGTACAGGAAGGCCGTACCGCTCATGCGCAGTTATTCTGGGGGAATAGCGGCTATGGCTCGTTGCCGCTGGCGCTGGCCCTGGCGCAATATATCAATTGCACGAACCGTACCGGCGACGATGCGTGCGGTTGCTGCCCCTCGTGCCATAAAATGCAGAAACTGATTCATCCCGACCTGCATTTTGCTGTGCCGGTCAACAGTACGAAGAAAGTGCCGGACAAGGAAAAACCGGTTACCGACCATTTTTTAGCCCGGTGGCGCGAGGCTGTACTCGCCAACCCATACCTGAACGAACAGGAATGGTATGAGGCCATTGATATCGAAAACAAACAAGGCAACATCAGTGTCAACGAAGCCGCGCGGATTATGGAAAAACTGCATTTCAAACCCTTCGAGGCCGAATATAAGGTGATGATCATCTGGCTGCCCGAGCGGATGAACATGCAAACCTCCAACCGGCTGTTGAAACTCATCGAAGAACCGCCGACAAAAACCCTGTTCTTTCTGGTAAGTGAAGACACGACACGGATTATTAAAACCATTCAATCGCGGGCGCAACCGGTGTATGTGCCGCCGATAGACGAAGAGGCTTTGGTCAAAATCAAAATGGAACGGGACGGCGTGCCCGAAACGCAGGCGCGGAAGCAAGCGCGGGCAGCCGCCGGAAGCTACAGTAAACTCTTGTCGGGCACGGCAAACGACGCCGACACAACGGAGTACTTTGCATCGTTCACGTCGTTGATGCGGCTGGCTTATATCGTCGACGGAATGGCTTTGATGGCATGGGCCGAAGAGTTGGCGAAAACAGGCCGCGAATACCAAAAATCATTTTTAACCTATGCCGAACAACTATTGCGCGAAAGTTTTATGAACAACCGCCAAGTGCCGGAAGTAACCTACCTCTTAGGCGATGAAGCGGCATTTGTCCAAAAATTCTCCCCCTATGTCAACGAACGTAATGTGGAGGCTATTTACAATACTTTCAACCTCGCCACGATGCATCTGGCGCAAAACGGCAACGTCAAAATCATCTTTACCGACATGGCTATGCAGTTGGCACAATGGGTTAGGGCGTAAAGCATAAAGCGTGAGACCTGCCTGTGAGGCAATAGTCAATGGATACGGGACGCCTTACGCTTCACTCAGCAACTCAATAATTTTATGTACTTTTGTAAAAAATAAATCAAATGAAAGATATCATCCGACAATTTTGGCCATATTTGGCGGCAGTGGCCATTTTTCTGGTTATTGCTGCAGGTTACTTTACGCCGGCTGTTTTTGAAGATAAGGTATTGCATCAAATGGATATCCGAAAAGGGTCGGGCATGGGACAGGACATCGGACGCCACGCGCAGGAAAACGACGGCGAACGCAGCCTCTGGGCAAGCCGCATGTTCGCCGGTATGCCGGCCTTTCAAATTGCACCATCGTACGAATCGACCTCGACGCTGAAAACCTTGCGGCGCACCTTTGAAGGATGGTTGCCCTCGCCGGTCAACCATTTATTCGCCTACATGCTGGGATTCTTTATCCTGCTGTGTGCGCTGAAGGTCCATCCGTGGACGGCCATTATCGGCGCTATTGCGTATGCCTTTTCATCGTATTTTGTAATTATTATCGAAGCGGGACATATCTGGAAAGTGAATGCGCTAACGCTCATCCCGCCGACGCTGGCCGGCATTATTTGGGCGTATCGGGGAAAATACCTGTTGGGCGGTATAGTTACGGCGCTGTTCTTCGCTCTGCAATTAGCCGCGAACCATATTCAAATGACCTATTACTCGCTCCTTTTTGTCGGGCTGCTGGTGATTGGCCGGTTCATTCATGATGTCCGGCAAAAACAGTGGCTGCCATTCCTGAAAGCCAGCGTCGTATTGTTGATTGCCGGTGCGGTGGGGTTTGGCGCTAATGCGACCAATATGATACTGTCGCAAAAACACGCCGAACAAACCATTCGCGGAAAATCGGAACTCACCGACCATACCGGCAATAAAACCAGTGGCCTCGACCGCGACTATGCGACGCAGTGGAGCTATGGCATCGGCGAAACGTTTACGCTGCTTATTCCCGATGCCAAAGGCGGTGCGTCGGGGAGCATGGGCGCTTATCACGCTAAAGCCATCCAAAAAGCCGGCAACAATAAGGAAATCCAAACGGCCGTATCTCAAAAGTTTGACAGCTACTGGGGCAACCAGCCCTTTACGGCAGGGGCGACCTACGTGGGAGCATTTATTCTATGTCTGTTTATATTTGGCCTGTTTGTCGTGAAGGGCTATCTGAAATGGGCGTTACTGGCTGGTACGCTGGCGTCTGTTGCCCTGGCATGGGGGCATAATTTCATGCCGCTTACCGACCTGTTCCTCGACTATTTCCCACTGTATAACAAATTCCGGGCGGTATCGTCTATTCTGGTCGTAGCGGAATTATGTATTCCCGTGCTGGCCGTGCTGGCATTGGCTAAAATAGTAGACAATCCCCGTTTAATACGGGAACGGCAGAACGCCTTCTTTGCCAGCATCGGGTTTACCGCCGGCATTACACTGCTATTTATCATGGCGCCGAGAATCTTTTTTAGCTTCCTTAGCGAAAACGAATTAACCACTTATGCACAATACCTCCGCAACCCGTCCTATGCCGGCCTGTTCGATACGCTGGAAGACGTGCGCGTAGCCGTTTTCCGTGCCGACGCATGGCGCAGCATCGTTATTATTCTAATCGGCGCGGGACTGCTGTGGCTGTACAGCGCAAAGAAAATAAAACAACCGCTGCTCATTGGCGCGCTGGCGGCGCTGGTGCTGTTCGATCTGGCCAATGTCGACAAACGCTACCTGAACAACGACGACTTTAAGCCGAAAACCGCCACCCAAACAGCATGGGAAATGACGCCGGCCGACCGGCAAATTCTTGAAGACACCGACCCGAACTACCGCGTATTCAGCCTGGACGTATCACCATTTAATGACGCCAGCGTATCGTATTATCATAAATCCATCGGCGGTTACCACGGGGCAAAACTGCGCCGTTATCAGGAATTGATAGACCGCTACCTGAGCAAAATGAATATGAATGTGCTGAATATGCTCAATACGCGCTACTTTATTGTGCCCGACAGGGAAAATAACAGTGTCCCGCCACGTGTACAACGCAATCCCGGCGCGTTGGGTTATGCATGGTTTATCGACAGTTTGCAAGTGGTACAAAATGCCGATGAAGAAATAGCCGCATTAGAAACGCTCAATCTTGCCACC
>JAIRKX010000157.1 GCA_031259805.1 Prevotellaceae bacterium
CGCGACGTCCGGTTCATGCGCGACAGTATTCCCTTTCTTACGGAATTAGACCTGACCGACGCCACCATCGTAGCCTACTCCGGCACGGAAGGCACGGTTTACGGTACCGATCGTAATTACCCGGCAAACGAAATGCCCGACTATTCGTTTTCTAATGGAAGCACCGGAAAGAATTCGCTCCATTCCGTTAAGTTCCCCGCAGGATTAACCTCAATAGGCAATTCGGGATTTTATAATTGTAGGAATTTAGTTTCTGTAACGTTCCCGACAGGCTTGGAAAAGATTTTAGGTGGCGCCGTATTCGGATACTGCGGATTGCGTACTATCACCCTGCCGGCTGGCATACATACTATCGGCTCTGGCGCATTTCTGGAATGTACGCAGTTGGTATCCATCACCAACCTTAACCCCACGCCGTTAACGCTTCATGACAATGACCATGTTTTCTGGAATGTCAATACGGCGGCATGCACATTAACAGTACCGACGGCGTCGGCGCCGGCTTATCAGGCGGCGGAAGTGTGGAAAGATTTTTATGTTACCGGCGGCGGGAGGGTATTTTCCGCCGCGGCCAACAATTCCCTGCTCGGTAGCATTTCCGGCACAGCCAATGGCTTGTATCCGGACGGCACGGCCATTAGCGTAACCGCCCACCCTGCCGCCGGCTACGAACTTATACAGTGGGCAAGCGGGGAAACTGTATTGGCTACCACGCCCGAACTGACCCTTACCCTTACGCAGGATACGGTAGTTACCGCCTACTTCGGCAAACCCGGCATCTATACCCTGACGGAAGCGGGCGCGCTCAAAGACAAGCCCGGTATCAAAGCGGTTACTTTTCTGAAGATTAGCGGTAATATCGACGCCCGCGACGTCCGGTTCATGCGCGACAGCATGCCCGACCTCACGGAATTAGACCTGAGCGCCGCCACCATCGTCGCCTACTCCGGCACGGAAGGTACGTTCTATGAAAAGGATACCCTTTATCCCGACCATACCTTGCCGCAACTTTCCTTCTGTACCGGCGACCTGCAGCCCAAACTGTCCCTGAAATCGGTAGCGCTGCCCGCTTCTTTAAAGGCTATCGGACGCCTTACCTTTACGTATTGTAGCAACCTCACTACTGTTACAATACCGGAAGGCATTGAAAGCATAGACTATGCCGCCTTTTACAGTAGCGGCATAACCGGCGCCCTGCACCTGCCGCCCCGGCTGCACACATTAGGCGATTTGGCGTTTACCGCCTGCTCCAACATAACCGGCGCTCTGATTCTGCCGGACGAAATAACGTCCCTCGGTACGGCGGTATTTCAAAACTGCTTCGGCCTTACCAGCCTCCATTTGCCGGCTCAATTAACATTCATCGGAGACTATGCCTTTTCGTATTGCATTAACATGAACGGCCCGTTAGTCATTCCTTCCGGCGTAACGACAATCGGCCACTATGCGTTTACAAACTGCCGGTTCACCGGCACCGGCACGCTGGAACTGCCTGCGGCCCTGACGTCCATCGGCTCTTCTGCCTTCAACCTTCTTTCGGTTACGTCGTTGACGCTGCCGGCAAACTTAACGACTATCGGCAGCGCCGCATTCAGGCAGTGTTCCAATCTGGCGGTTATTACCAATTTAAATCCCACGCCAGCCAGTATTACCGACGACGTCTTCCAAGAAGTAGATAAAAACGCCTGCGAGTTAAAAGTGCCGGCGACCTCGCTGGCAGCTTATCAGGCGGCGCCGGTATGGAAAGATTTCTTACGAATCTCCGGCGAGGGATTTATCGTCAATGTAACCGCCAACAACAGCGCTTACGGCAGCGTAAGCGGTGGCGGGCTGTACGCGGACAACACAACGGCTACGCTAACCGCTACGGCATTTAGCGGACACAAATTCGTTAACTGGACCAGCGGCGGCAACGAAGTGAGCGCCGCCAATCCGTACAGCTTTACCGTTACGCAGGATATTACGCTGGTCGCTAATTTTATTGCCAAAAGCAATGACGCCAACCTGCAAACGCTCACCGTCAGCGCGGGCACGCTGGAGCCGGTGTTTAATGCGACTACCACAAACTATACCGTCAGCGTAGCGAATAATGTAAATGCTATTACCCTCAGCGCTACCGCCGCCGATGCGGCCGCCACCGTGAGCGGCGACGTCGGCAACCGTACCTTGCAGGTAGGCGCCAATACCTTTACTGTCACCGTAACCGCCGAAGACGGCACAACCACCAAAGACTATACGGTGGTGGTGAGCCGCGCCGACGCTCCTGTTACGCTGACGGCTATGTCGCTCAACGGCGGGGCGTTTGTGGCGGTCTTTCGCACGGTCAATTTGCAGTTTACGTTCACCGGCGGCTCGCCTACGCATTTTATGGCCGGCGAAAACGCCAACCTGAGCGGCGCCGCGTGGCAAGCGTATACGCCGGGAGCGCTCACGTATTCGCTGGCTTCGGACGCCATCGGCAATAAAACTGTTTATGCCAAACTCAAAAACGAGGTCGGCGAAACAGGCATCGTAAGCGACATTATTTACTACAAGCCGCTGCACGCCAAACTGAGCCTGACGGCCTTCGGCGTCAGCAACGGCGCCACCTGCACAACACAGCGGGAAGTAACGCTGAACCATACGGTAGAAAACGGCGTTCCCACCCATTACAGCGTATCCGAAAAGCGGGAACAGATCGGGCAGGCATGGCTCCCTTACGTTCCCGAACCGGTCTATACGCTTAGTGAAAAGAACGGGCCGAAGGAAGTCTTTTTTGCCGTAGCTAACGCAACCGATACCTCCGAAACGGTTTCCGACCGTATTTATTTAGACGAATCGGAAACGCTGGAATCGCACGGCCTGACAGCCTCGCTGTTCCCCAACCCGGTGAGCGATGTGTTGCATGTCGTGATTGAAGACGAAACGGTTACGTCCGTACAGGTAAGCGTTTATACGATTACCGGGGGCGTCTGCCTGTCGCAAACCTTCCACAGCCGCTCATTCGACATTGATATGTCGCGTTATCCATCCGGGACATGGGTGGTTAAACTGTCCGGCGAAAAAGGGTACGTCATAAAGCAAATAATTAAAAACTAAGTATTACAAATGAAATATATTAAACAACCAATGAATATGAAATCGCATAACTATATCTTTATACTGGTCATGAGCGCATGGGCGCTATTGACCTTTTCCATGAGCTCCTGCGGCGGCGACGACGATACACCGCCCGAACCCGCAGTGCCGCCTGTTACCGTTGCCGTCAATCCGGCCACCGTGTCGCTGCCGGCCACCGGCGGTTCTCAGACCATTACCGTTACCCTTACGAATGCGACCGACTGGTCGGCTTCGTCCGACGCTACATGGCTTACGGTAACGAAAACCGGCGCAACAAGCCTCCGTCTGGAAGCCGAAATGAATACGGGCAATGCCCGCAATGCTACGGTACGCTGTACTGCCGGCACAGCTACCGCCTCCGTCAGCGTATCACAGCCTGCGCTCTCCGCCACACAAAGCGACAGTCTGGCGCTGGTCGACCTTTATAACGCGACAGCCGGCGCCAACTGGACAATCCGATGGACGTTCTCCGGTCCCCTGAGCCAATGGCAAGGCGTAAAAGTAGAAGACGGCCGCGTAACGGAATTATACTTGCCCGCTAACAACTTGACCGGCACGTTGCCCGAAAGTATCGGCACCCTGAGTCGCCTGCAATATTGCGACCTGCGCGAAAACCACCTTAGCGGAAGCGTGCCGGCTACGGTCAGCCGATGGACGCAATTAGTTTATCTGGATTTGTCGGACAACCAGTTCAGCGGCGCTTTCCCTGCCATACAGGCGCTGACCAAACTCATTGTGCTCGACGGCAGTTTTAATACGTTTACTTCATTGCCGGCATTAAACAGTTTGACGGCGCTGGAATATTTGGCCTTCAGCAAAAACAGTTTGTCGGGCAGCCTGCCGGCCAACTGGTCGTCCTTAACCGGACTGATTTATGTGGATGTCAGTTTCAATACTTTTTCGGGCAACATCCCCGCCGAATGGGCGACGCTCAGCCGGCTACAGGCGTTCTATCTGTACAAAAACACGCTGTCGGGCGCACTGCCGGATTATCTCGGCAACTGCACGAATTTGGAGAGCATGGCCTTAGACGGTAACAACCTGACGGGCGCTATCCCCGCCACCTTCGGCACGCAGCCCCAATTAGCCGAATTGTGGCTGGCGCAAAACCGTCTCACCGGCGCCATTCCCGCTTCGCTATTGAGTAACGCCCACTGGAGCGAATGGAAAAGCGAGGTGTGCCCGCAGCAGTCCGGCTACGGCTTCGACAACTGTACCGGCGGCGACCCGCCGTCCGACAAACCAAGCCTGTCAAGCGCCATACAACGGCTATCATACAAAGAAAAGTATTGGCGCAAGCACAATGGAAGCCGGCGACCATTTTAAGAACAGGGCGTAATCCGAAAAGCCCTGACAGCGCAGGAAGAATATAAAAACGCGCTCTTTGGCAGATGGGTTTACACGCTTTTTTTGCTTGCTTATAGCATATAAGTGAATAAAATAATAGCGTGGACGAATGAGCGGGGATGTAACTAAATAACACGTTTAAACAATAATAACATGGAAAAACAGGTTAAAAGTATCGAGCAAAACACAGCTCTCAACGCAACTCACCTATCTTCCCGTAATTATTTTTTGTCATATTAAGAAAAAAACGTACCTTTGCCAGCCAAAATAAAAGGAGGTATACGTGACTTTATGATTATTGTACAATTAAAAGAAGGCGAGAACATCGAACGGGCGCTGAAGAAATTTAAACGCAAATTCGAGAAAACGGGTGTCATCCGCGAATTGCGTGCACGGAAGACGTTTGAAAAACCGTCAGTAAAGCGCCGCGATGTGGTTAAACGCGCTATATACAGGCAACACATGCAAAATGTGGAAGAGTAGAAGAACCTTCCGACAGTCGCCATGTAAAATAACGTAAGAAAAATTTCTCTTACGTTATTTTTTTTGTAATTTAGCGGCGTAATTTGAATCCCGAAGAAGAGGAAGAAGGAAGTTTTCACATGGTAGAACAATTTATCCATTATTTACGCTACGAAAAACGATACTCCGAACGTACCGTCAGCATTTATTCCGGCGCTATCCGGCAATTTATGACGACCATGCAGGACGAAAACGGACGGCAAGAATGGACGGATGTTACGGCACAGCAAATCCGTTCATGGATGGCCGACATGCTAAAATACGGCCACACGCCGCGTACTATTGCCGTGAAATTAACAGCGCTCAACCGCCTCTTCAAATTCCTGATACAACAGGGATGTCTCCAAAAGAATCCGGCGCAAAACATCCAACGTCCGAAAATAACGCGGCGTCTACCGGCATTTTTTGAAGATACGACGCTCAACGAATTCCTTGATACGCGCGAAGAATCGAACGAGTACATCCCCTCGCGAGACCACCTGATTATAGAATTACTATACGTAACCGGCATCCGGCGCGCCGAACTGCTGGCGCTGCACCCGTGCGATATTTATTTCTCAGAACAAGTCTTGCGTGTAACCGGCAAGGGCGATAAACAACGCGAAGTACCGCTGACCGACGGGGTCGTCCAACGCCTGAAAACCTATTTAACGATACGGCAAGCGACCTTCCCTGTCCTATCTGCAAACGACTTTTTATTTGTCAGTGCGAAGGGGAAACCCCTATACCCGTATGCGATAAACCACGTGGTACACGCCCAGTTGGCCTGTCAAAAGGGATTTACCGGCAAAAAGACGCCGCACGTCCTGCGCCATTCCTTAGCGACCCATTTGCTCAATAACGGCGCCGATATTATGAGTATCAAAGAAACACTGGGGCATACGAGCCTTGCCGCCACGCAGGTATATACGCATAATTCGTTTAAGAAACTAAAGACCGATTATCAGAAGGCGCACCCAAGGTATCGCCTGAAAGACGAACAGGATAATCAATCCAACTCAAATACTCATTTTAATTAAGGAGAACCCACAATGGACATTCGTGTACAAACCGTAAAATTCGACGCCGACAAGAAATTGGAAGCGTTCATCACAAAAAAGGTAAGTAAATTAGACCGCTTTTTTGACGGCATCATTGCCGCCGAAGTGTCGCTTAGCTTAACCGCCGACCACGACAACAAAAAAGTGTCGATTCGTCTGGAACTGCCTGGACATGATCTGATCGTGGAACGTCATCGCAAAACATTCGAAGGGGGCATCAACCAATGCGTAGACGCCCTGAAAGTACAAATCAAAAAAACGAAGGAAAAAATGCGTGGACAATAGCCTTCTTTACATTGCTCGCGCTGCTTGCACATTACGCCTTACTACCGGATTACCGTAATAAATCCGGTGGTGTGTATTTCGTTGGCGTTTTCGTCCTGATAGTACAATATGTGATAATAAGTGTCTTCGGGGACGTTGCGTCCGTTGTGTGTGCCGTCCCATCCGTCGTCGCCCTCGAAGAGTTTCCGGCCTAAACGGTCAAAGATAATTACCCGTAGACCTTTCATAAAATAGTCGTTGATGCCGTCGCCGTTGGGCGAGAAGACTTCGGGGATGAAAAAGCCGCCGCGCAATTTATATTGCCTGAACGCAGAACAACCATACTGGTCGGTTACCCGAATGCGAAACTCATAACCCTTATCATTATATTCAATCTGAAACGGCAATCCCTCCAGTGTGCCGTCAGGCGTCAGGAGGATGCCGGCGGGAAGTTGCCCTTCGATGAGCGAATAGACAGGCAGGGTCGCATTGGTCGTGAGCGGCTGTGTGTAGGGAACATGCCGTCTGTAAGGCGGCAGCGCATCGGGCAGGATGTATAGCTCGTCGTCGACGGTTATCGTTACCGTATCGCGCGCGTCGGGGCAGGGAGGGCGGCTGGCGCTAACTACGAAGGATTGTGTCGCGGTCAGGCTCGCTGTTAGTTCGGGCGTATTCCATGTAATATCACCGTCGGCGTATTGGAGCGACAGGGTGATTTCGTCGCCGTAGCAAATGCGCCGATCGTCCATCGCGATTACTTTGGGCGGTGCGGTAACGGCTACGTTCGTTGCACTCCGTGTCCTGCATCCGCCCTGTGCGCCGGAGGCTTCGATATAATACGTTACATCGGTTGTTAGTGGCGGCGTGGTCAATGTCGGAGACTGCGCAAGGAGGGTCGAATAGCCGGCGTCGGCGTACCAGCGCAAGGTATCGGCGGGGTTGGCGGTTGTGGCGGCGATGATGGCGGTAACGCCGGCGCATATGGTCGTATCGTGCGTGGTGATGACCGGTTGCGGGTAAATCGTCAGGATGGCCGATGCTTCGGCGGTGCAGTGGTGTTCCGATGTGGCGCGGACGTAATACGTCGCGCCGGCAGTGGCCGTAACGCTGAATGTGCCGGAGGGCGAGATCAGGTTTGTGTATTGGGCGTCGCCGTACCAGCGCAGGGTGTCGGCGGGGTTGGCGGTCGTGGCGGCGATGGTAGCGGTAGCGCCGGTGCATGCACTCGCGTTGTGTACGGTGATAACCGGTTGCGGGTAAATCGTCAGGATGGCCGATGCTTCGGTGGTGCAGTGGTGTTCCGACGTGGCGCGGACGTAATACGTCGCGCCGGCAGTGGCCGTAACGCTGAATGTGCCGGAGGGCGAGATCAGGTTTGTGTATTGGTCGTCGCCGTACCAGCGCAGGGTGTCGGCGGGGTTGGCGGTCGTAGCGGCGATGGTGGCGGTAGCGCCGGGACATACGGCCACGTCGCCGGTTGTCAGGACGGGCGCCGGATAGAGGGAAACCCGCACCGAATCATAGTTGTCGCAACTGTTATTCGATACGGATTTGACGTAAAAGAGCGTGTCGGCCGTTGCCGTCGTGGTAAACGATGCCCCCGATGCCACGGGTTGGGTACAGGCGGCGTCGCTGTACCACGTAAGTGTGGCAGTCGCATCCTGACTGCCGGCGGAGATGATCGTCGGCGCATTCCGGCAGGCAAATACGTCGGTTGTCGTCAGGATGTTCGGCACGCCGAATAGCAGTGTAGTCGTGACGTCGGCAACGGTGTCGAGCGTTACGAATACTTTATCGGCGCCGGTCAGGGTTACATGGAGCGTAGCATTATTTTGCACGCCGGGCAATGGCTGTACGAGCACACGGATGCTGTTGCTGTCGGCAGGGAACAATACGGTGGCGGGCAATGTGCCGAAGGAGGCAAGATCGCCCGTGTACGACAGGTTTACGTGAAAGTCGAAGGCCGACGACACGCCGGGCGGGAATGCGATGACGAAGCTGAGACTGTCGCTTTGACACAGGTCGTTCGACAAGGATACAAGGTGAATGGGCGCGACGACGGTCAACGTAGCCGGAGTGCCTAAAGGCAACGTGCGTAACATGTTCGAGATAGCATCGGCGCCGATAATCCACTGCCCGCATTGCGTAATCAGTACAGGCACCGACATCGTCGCCGAGTCGTAAGGCGCCACCGACGCGCCCGATACGCCATAGGCCGAGCTCCCCATTGTGCAGGCATACGTGCCGGTCAAAAAGCCGGACTGTGTACACGCGGCGTCGATCGCCAACCCCCGCAGGTCTACATCGAAGCCGATACCGGCAATCGTTTGGGAATTGTAGCTGCGATACGTCAGATTGAGGTTTACATGGTCGCCGATATTCGCCGTCAGGTTTTTACTGCCGTCCCACGTATAATCCAGTTCGCCGTCCATATCGGTAGTAAACGTCAGGCCGGTGCGTATCGTTGTCGTTTCACCCGCCGGAATGTCGTCGTAAGCTACCCCGACGCCGTTGTCCCATGTGCTTCCGCCGGAGCAGTCGGTTACAGCGTACGGCCCGAACAGAAAGGTGTTCTGCGTACTGTTGATCATGAGGCCCCCACTTGTAGACAACAGTGTATAATGGGCTGATATCGCCCTGTCGAACGGCCGCCCCAGCGTAAAGAACCCGATTAACGAGCCGTTGCCGTTTGTATTAATGCCTCCCGCCAAACGCAGCCCGCGCACCTGCGCCTGTGTTAAATTCCGCGTTTGCGCCGACAGGGAGTTATTGTATCCCAAATCGGGAATGGTGATAGCCGCCCCGCCGTCGCAGCCGTTCACGTATGCGTCGAAGCCGTAGGATAGCGAAATGGACGTGCCCGATGGAATTTGCGTAGCGTCGATCGTCGTCGTAATGATGAAATAATCGGGGTTCGACGTATTATAGTTAATCGTGTGGGTAACCGTAAACGGCTTTTGATCATACGTACCGGTGAACTGTTTGGTAACATGCTGCTGTGTGCCTGTGGTCGTAGCGGAAATGTCATTGATAGATAGGTCATAGCTCTGGTACACCGTTGTTCCTATCCGTACGGAAAATAAGACGGTAGTGGTATAAAACTGATGTTTCCAGCCTCCGTCATACCGGTATACTTGATAGCGGCCGCCGGGCAATACCTCTATCTTTAATTGATTGGGCGGAACGTCGCCCAGAATAACTGTATTATCCGCTTTGCATTCGGGGAGCTGCACCAAAAAGCCGCCTACGAGGCATGCCGCAGCATAGAGATATTTGAATCGGAGCATAGTGTGTAAGTTTTGGGGTTGTATTGTGATTCTTGTATTACTTAAATGAAGGACAAATGTACGGAAAATATTTTAATCTCAGTATCAATTTCAATCTTCCTTCAGGGCTGACGCATCTAAGATATATGTGATGATGTGATGATGTGGCGATTCATTGCTCCGTCATCCTATATTTGCAGTGTGCATAAAAAAGGCGTAAATTTGAAGGATAAAATGAAAAGAGAGTGAAATAAACAAAGTAATCAACAGAAGAACGGGAAGGAGCAAGATTAAGCTCG
>JAIRKX010000189.1 GCA_031259805.1 Prevotellaceae bacterium
GAATTTTTTATCAACCAGTGAAAACGAATATATTTTAGATGCGTCAGCCATGATGACTGACCTCATTGTTCCATGTACCGTTGGGATGGTTGCTGTTTGTTGAAAAGCTATATCCAGACCGTTTTGTACAGGTAGATTCGATAATCTGCCGCACTTCTGCCTGTGTTAAATTCGGATTAGCCGAAAGGACTAACGCGGCAACGCCCGCTACGTGAGGACAAGCGGCAGAAGTACCGTTAAAACTGGCATAATAATTTCCATCCGTTCCGCTTGAAGTATTATATCCTGCGCTGCCTTGTATGTCGGTTGTTGGAATAAGTACATCCGGAGCCACTACATTCAAATTTGTACCATAATTATTAATCAGTCGATTCCATCAGGCAAAGCAAACGACGAAAAAACAACTACCACAAGCTTACATGGAACTATTTTACCTTTTTCTTTAACCGCTATGTAAACGGATATATTTTTAGAAAAACAAAAAGACATTGGCTTCCGTGCAGAAATAGCATTTAGGGATGGCTACCAAACCGGACAGGAAGAAATAAGAAGAAAATCTGTGACGCTTTTTTATTACTATCAGTTGGAACCGTTGTTTTATGTCGTTCAGCATGGTTCCTACCAGCAGTTCATCGCTTAGATTTGCTCTTGTCGCCAGGCAAATATCAGAACAGGGCTTCGTGTTCGCGACTAAAGTTCTTTAATTCTTGTGTTTTTCCCCGGTTTTCCATTTTCTACTTTTTTATATAAATAATCCTTGTTGTCATACCAAATATATTTGGATACTACAAAGTTACAAAAAATAATTAAATGTGTTGACATTATTCTCCCTTGCTCCCCGTTTTTTTTCGTACCTTTGCGGTCATTGAAATCCGTAATGTATAATCGTATATGGGCATAGTGGCAATTGTAGGGCGTCCGAATGTAGGCAAATCAACGCTGTTTAACCGGCTGGTGGGAATGCGACAGGCTATCGTGGACGAAGTCGCCGGCGTTACCCGCGACCGTCATTATGGCCGTTGCGAATGGTGCGGGCGGGAATTTTCGGTGATCGATACCGGCGGCTATGCCGTCAATACCGACGATGTGTTTGAAGCGGAAATCCGCAAACAGGTGCTGTTAGCTATCGACGAGGCCGACGTAATACTGTTCATGGTCGATACTCTGACCGGTATCACCGACCAATGCCAGACGATTGCCAGTGTGTTGCGGCGTAGCAAAAAAAAGGTGATTGTCGTGGCTAATAAGGTAGATAACAACAACCAAATGTTCAGCATTCATGCTTTTCACGCACTGGGACTGGGTGCGCCGTTTGCCGTATCGTCGGTCAGTGGCAGCGGCACAGGCGACCTGCTCGATGAAGTCTTGCGCCATCTGCCGGATACGCCCGCTGTGGAGGACACCGAAAAGGCGATTCCGCGTCTGGCGATTGTCGGGCGACCGAATGTGGGCAAGTCGTCGCTGACGAATGCGTTGCTCGGTACGGAACGTAATATTGTAACGCCGGTAGCCGGAACTACGCGCGATGCCGTGAGCGCTTATTACAACAAGTTCGGCCACGAGTTTACGATTGTCGATACGGCCGGTCTGCGCAAGAAAACTAAAGTGCACGACGACTTGGAGTTTTACTCCGTTATGCGGTCGGTACGCGCCATTGAATACGCCGATGTCTGTATCTTGATGCTCGAAGCGGAAAAAGGCGTCGAAGCGCAAGATCTCAGCATCTTCAACCTGATTATACGCAATAAAAAAGGCTGCGTAATAGCGGTCAACAAATGGGATCTGGTGGCCAAAGAAACGAATACTATGAAGGAATACCGCGCTGAAATTCTCCGGCGACTTGCCCCATTTACGGATGTACCGGTTATTTTTACGTCAGTGCTCCAAAAGCAACGCCTCCTCGATGTACTTGAGACCGCGGCGCAAGTACATGCCAATCGCAGCCAACATATCCCCACGTCGCAACTGAACGAGGCCATGCTCGCAGAAATTGCCGACTATCCGCCGCCGTCCGTCAAAGGAAAATTTGTCAAGATCAAATACGTTACGCAACTGCCGTCGCCGTCGCCCTCCTTTGCGTTTTTCTGCAACCTCCCGCAATACGTGCGTGACGACTACAAACGTTTTCTGGAAAATAAACTACGCCGGCATTTCCGCTTTACCGGATGCCCCATGCAGATTTTCCTGCGCAAAAAATAAGCGAGATATGATGCGGAAACTCCTCTAACTCCTAAAAAACATGAAACCCTTTCTCATTTACATTGTGTTGTTGTGGGCAACAACCGGCGCGTCCGCGAAAAGTGAGGCAGATTCGTTGCTTGTGCAACTGGATCGGGAAATCGACAACAAGCCTTTTTATGAACGGCAAAAAGAACGCGAAATCCAAGATCTGAAGCGCATGTTGGATATTCCGAACCTGCAACCGCTGCAGACCTACGATATTCATTACGAATTACTGCGTAAGTACCAGAAATATATTTTAGACAGCGCCATTTGCTATGCCGAAAAGAATGTGATAATAGCAGAAAACCTGTGTCATCCCACGCTAATTATCGAAGCCAATCTGCAGCTCTCACTCCTGTGCTCGTTTGCCGGATTGTATATCGAATCAAATCGCATTCTGCAAAGTATTCACCGGCCATCGCTCCCAAAAGAACTTCGACCGCTTTATTTTGAAACGTACAGCGAATTCCACGGGCACTATGCCCAAAGCAATGACCAGTCGTTGCTGGAAAACGAACAGTACCGCGACTCGCTCCTGCTGGACCTTGATACGGCATCCATGCAATTTAAAATCCTGTTAGCGGTTAAATTAGTTCATAAGTGGAAAATAGACGATGCCGAACAGCAATTGTTAAGCCTTGCCTGCCAACTGTCGCAGGGAAGCGCCGACTATGCCCTTGTAACCTACTTGCTCGGGTTGGTATATGAAAAACAACGAAAGCCCGAATTGCAGAAAAAGTACCTCGCTCTGTCGGCCTTAACCGATATACGTCATGCCATAAAAGACCATGCCGCTCTGCAAAACCTTGCCTTAATTCACTATGCTTCGGGTGATATGGACAGGGCTTACAAATATATGAAATCGGTGATTGACGATATTACTTTCGGCAACGTCCGTTTTCGAGTCATCGAACTGTCGCAATATTATGCCATCATTAATACGTCGTACTTGGCTAAGGAGATAGAGCAAAAAACAAAACTCCAACTCTATCTTTTGCTCATCAGTGCCCTCTCGCTCGCCGTGATTATTGCCGGATTGTACGTATACCGGCAAATGCGACGGCTATCGAAGATCAAAAAAGAGTTGTATGAGACCAACCGGAAATTAGCCGAACTGAATAAAAATACGAAATTTACCAACCAGCAATTGCAAAAGGTGAATGTGCAATTATTGGAAGCCAATCAGGTGAAGGAAGAATATATTGCCCATTTCTTTGATATCTGTTCCAGTTATATCGACAAACTGGAAGACTACCGGAAGACCTTGAGTAAAAAGGCCACCGAGCATCAGGTCAAAGACCTTTTTGCAATGTTGAAATCGACGACGCTGGTGGACGACGAGCGCAGGAAACTGTACACGTATTTCGATACGCTGTTTTTAGGGTTGTACCCGACCTTTGTCGAAGAGTTCAACGCCTTATTGGTTAAAGAAGAACACATCACACCCAGACCGGGTGAATTAAATACGGAGTTGCGTATTTTTGCCCTCATCCGTCTGGGCATTACCGATAGCGTGAAAATTGCCGGATTCCTTCGCTATTCATTAAAAACCGTATACAACTACCGAACCAAAGCCCGTACCCACGCCGTGGTTTCGCGCGATGATTTTGAAGAAATGATTATGAACATCGGTCGTATCCAAGAAAAAAGATAGCTTTTATTTCCCAATCTTTTCCTTTTTTTGCGTCTTCAAAATTGACAGTCCATTTATTTGCAATAGACTAATGTTATTAACAAACTACTTTTTTAGTGCACAACGAAAATACTATTAGAATCATTCTTAACTTTGCATCATAAATTTAAAAAAGTTTACCGATTATGAAGAAAACATTTTGTATTGTAGCTGTCGCGACATTGTCGGCCTGTACGCCGCATCCGCAAGACAGCCTTGACAAGCGGGCCGCCGGCCTTGTAGCGCAAATGACGCTCGAAGAGAAAATCGGCCAAATGGCGCAAATCACCATCGACGTGGTATGCCGTGGCGAGGACACGCCGCCCACCAGCACCTTGCAGATAGATATCGACAAGCTGCGCGATGCGATAGTGAACTGCCACGTGGGCTCTATCCTCAATTCGCCCAACAACCGCGCACGGACAACGGCCTGGTGGAACCAGGCCATCGCCCAAATGCAGGAGGTGGCGATGCAGGAAACGCGCCTGAAAATCCCCATCCTGTATGGGCTGGACGAAATTCATGGCGCCACCTATGTGGCAGGCTCCACGCTATTCCCGCAGGAAATAGGGCTAGCCGCCACGTGGAATCCCGCACATGCCCGGCGAATGGGTGAAGTAGCCGCCTACGAAACCCGCGCCGCCAATGTGCCCTGGACGTTTGCGCCGGTGCTCGATTTGGGCA
>JAIRKX010000180.1 GCA_031259805.1 Prevotellaceae bacterium
CTGCAGATTTCGGGTCTGACCCGAACCTTAGTTCGGGTCTAACCCGAACCTTAGTTCGGGTCTAACCCGAAATCTTAGTTCTAGTCCGACCCGAAATCTTCGTTCTAGTCCGACCCGAAATCTTCGTTTTGGTCCGACCAAAAACCTTCGTTTTGGTCCGACCAGAAAATCGGCAGTCAGGGAATGACGTGCGTGGTTAGTTGAAATGCACCCGGGCACAGAGGACATAAGGCAGCCTTAGCAACGCGGTACCTTTCGTGGCTGCACCTGCCGCCGTCGCTCTTCAAAATACCGCCGTCATTCCCACGCCTGCGTTGATGCCCGGGTTATAGTAGAGGTAGTAATTACCGTAGTGTTGATGGAGGAGGTTCTGTCCGTATACGAAAGCCGTCAGTCGTTTGTTGAGGCGGTATTCGAGTTGTAGCGAGAGGTCGACGTAAGCAGGCAGCATGGCGGTGGAGACAGGGGAGGTAGAAGAGGAAGGGACAGTCGGCGTGTCGACGGGTTCGCTGAGGGCTATCGGCGCCGCGCCGCGGGCATACAGGCCGGCCTGCCATGTGTAACGCTCGTAGTGGTAGCGCAGTTTGCCGCTCAGTTCCCATGCCGGCTTATGCCATGCGTTGTCGGTTGAACTGTTCTCACTGAACGAGTACGCATAGTAACGCCCCTGCACGACGGCTTCGAAGTCGTCGACGCTGTAGTCGATGTCAGCGCCGAGCGTCAGGCGGTTTGTCCGGCCATAGCGTACCTCAAAATTATGACGGATGCCGTCGTAAGGCGACTGCCACAGCCGGCTGCCGGCTGCCGGCTGTAGCGAGTCGTGGCTATTCACGTAGAAATACATTTGTTTGAAGAAACCGTACGCGCCGAATACATGATACCCCGCCGCATTAAAAATCCGTCCGCTGACGCCGAATGTAAATTCCCATGGTTTTTGCGTATTATCCACCGACAGGTCGGGGAGGATGTAGGGGTTCTCGAGCGCCAGTTGCCGGTAGGTATGGCAGGTGGTTTCGCCGTCGAGGGAGGCATGGATCGAGAGGTAGTCGGCAAACCGTCGGGTGAACGAAATATTGGGGTGCATATCCAGCGACAGTTTTTCGTCATGCGACGTATACACGCCTTCGAGGTTCAGTCCGATGACGAGTTTCACATTATCGCGTTGGTACACATACGCGGGCGTAACCGTAAAAAGGCCGTCCGACCAGTGCGCTGCATTGTTTTTATTGTATGCAATGGCCTTAAATGCTACATCGGCCGAATGGACGGTAGTAAACGGCTGCGACAGTCGTCCGCAGAGGCTGCCCGAGTATTCGTCGACCGCCGCAAAAGCCCCGTGAGCGTAGCCAAACTGCACATCCGTGTAATACGAAAACCGGTCGGGTGCGTTGTGGGAGGCAATGCCCGCTTCGGCAGTCAGGATATGATACGTTTGTCCCAGCGCTTTGCGCAGGCCGGCATCGTTGTTACGTATGGCGTCAAGGCAGGTCGGTTGGTCTGTCGACAGATGACGCAGGTAGGCCGTATCGTGTCCGTGGTACAGCAGGTAGCGATGTTTATAATCGGCGTTGAAGTGCAGCAGGATATTGCTTGTACGGAACGAGGCCGACACACCCGCATCGTTCTGCATATTATTTCCGGCAATGCGTTTCGGCAGGGGACTGTCCGCCGGCGTGTCGATGGTCAACGGCGTCGACGCCCAGAAGGAACGGTGATTGTAGTAGGCATTGAAAAGCCAGCGGCCGGCGGACGTATGCAAATACAGGTCGCCCAGCGGCGACAGCGGCAGGCCGGCGCCGAGGCGGGCATAGCCGTAGTTGTCTGCGGGAGCGCTTTTCTTTTCCGCTATCGCCGCCGGTGAAATATCCTTCGTAACGGAAAACACCGACAGCGCTGCCGGTTCAATCTTGTACATAAACGTCGACGAAAATACACCGATCGAATCGGGAATCCGTAACGGCAGCGTCCGGCGGTCGGTATCGGTGATTTCGCCTTCGAAATTGCGCACCACTTCTACCACCCGCGTTTCTACCGTCGGATCGGGCGCCGTTGTCGCGGCTTGCCCCCATAACCCCGCCGGCAGCAGGAAACATGCAGTGAATACTATTTTAATCATGTATTGTTGATTTATTGATTTGCTTAATTGCTTACTTGTACTTAGTTTAAAAACAGGCGTCTTTTGTCTATTCCAGCCATCCCAGTTCGCGGCGCGCCAGTTCGAGGATACCGTCGGTCGTGTTTTTGTAGTTGGACAGGATGCTATTGTAGGTTGCTTTGGCTTGCGTCACATGCCCGCGTTGGGCGTACTGGCCGGCCAGCGCAATATAGCTGCGGGCAATCCAGTATTGAAAAATCTTCGCATCCGATGCGGCAAAGCCGAACACCATCGCCTCCCCTTCTTCAAAACGGTCTTGCGAAAAGGTAATATCAATAAGATGGAACATGGCTTCGGCGTTCTCCTGATCGTTGAGGCTGTCGGCGACAATTTCGGCGTAGACATTACCGGCGGCGTTCTCCTGACCGAGCGTTTTCCAACTGTTGGCCTTTATCAGTTTCATTTCGCGCGCCTGCGCCGGGGTAATGCGGGGTATCGATAGCGCCGACTGAGCGCTATTGGCCGCTTCACGGAAATTTGCCAGCGGCGAACTGAGGATGCGCGCCAGCTCTATAAAAGCCGACAGGCGAATAGTGGTGTCGGCGGTCGTTTGTGCCAGTATATGAAGTTCCTCTACCGCCGCGTCGTAGTCTTCCAGTTCGATGTATGCTTGCGTGGCATTGACACGCGCCGGTTCACGGTAGGCGCTGGGCGTCGGGTCGTCGAGGATGTGCCGGTAGGCGTCCACTGCCTGCTGATACTGCTCCGACTGGAAATAGCAATTTCCTATATAGGCATAGGCTTGCAGCGTATAAGAACTTTGTGGGAAATCGGCGATAAACTGCTGGAACGACGTAATCGCCTGCGCGCAATTTGTCGAATTAACCAACTTCTCCGCGGCCAGAAACAGGGCTTCCTCCTTCTCTACCGGACTGAATTCCTGCGAAATCTGTTGTAAATACGCATAATATGACGACAGGTCGTGGATGCCGGCATACGTGTTTTTCAATCCTTCCAGCGCGCCTTTGGCATCGGGCGAGTTGGGCGCAGATTCCTCTACTGCCTGCTTGTAGTAACGGATAGCTTCGGTCGGACGGTTGGTGTTCGCATACAGCAGTCCCAGTTCCGTCAATGTTTGCGCCTTGTACGTGCTTTGCGGATAGGCTCGGAGCAGTTGCATAAACGCCTCTTCGGCCTCGTCGTATCGGTTATGTTGTTGCTGGGTGCGCCCCAACTCCAGCAGTCCGGCTTGTGCGTACACTGATTTCGGATGCTTTACCGCCAAATCAGACAATGTCTTGATTTTGCTCTCATACCGTCCCAGCAGCCCGTAGGCAAAGGCTTTGCGGCAGAGCGCATAGTCCGCGCCATCGGCATTGAGTTCAATGGATTTGTTATAGTTTTCGGCAGCCGGCCAGTATTTTTTTTGCACATAATAGCAGTCGCCGATACGGTTGTAGGCATCGGCCACCTGCGTTTTGTGCGACGCGCCGGCCAGTGTAATAAACTTGCGAAACCACGAAATAGCCGGTTCGTAGCTTTTCAACTTAAACCCACAATATCCCAAGTTATAGTGCGCAGCAAGGTATTCGTCGCCTGCGCGGAATGTCCCGCTACCTGTCAGGAATTTTTCAAACCGCCTTTGCGCTTCTTTATATTGCCTTTGCAGAAAATAGGTATCAGCTTGGTAATAGCGAGCCAGCGCAGCTATCGTAGCGTCGTAGCCGATTGTCTGCGCCGCTTCCATATAGTTGATCACTTCGGCGTAGCGCCGCTCGTCCTGCAAATCGTACAGGGATTTCCCGATAAGGAAATGCAGGCGTTGCATATCGGCCTGCTGTCGGTCGGTCGGCGAAGGGATGGATTTCAGGTCGTCCAGCGCTTTTTCGTACTCCTGTCGGAGGATGTGCAACGCCGCCGAATACGCCTTAAGTTCCGGTTTTTGAGCTTGTGCCGGATATTTCTCGAAATACGCCTGTAGCGGTTTGCCGTCGTTTTGCAGTTCGATGGCTAATTTCGCATACTGCAACCATGCATCTTGCCGTACGGCCGGCAAGGACGACAACTTCGACGCCGACTCGAATGCATGTTGCGCGTTAGTCTTGTTGCCGAGTTGCAGGTAGGCGTCGCCGGCATGATAAAGAGCATTCTGCGCCAGCGAATCGTTGGCTGCCAGCCCGACTTTTTCGAAATGCCCGATAGCCGCCTCGTAGCTCCCGGTTCGGTAATCAATCAACCCGACAAAATAGTCGTCGGTGCGCGGCAGTTTCGACAGCCCCTGCGCATAGCGCGCGAAATAGTCCCGCGCCTGATCGTAGTTTTTTAGCTGGAAATGCGCTTCGGCGAGGACGTGCAGCAATTCTTTGTCCTGCGGCGGACTCATGGCCGGCAGCGCTCGTGCGCCGTAAGCCGCGACCTTATCGTAGGCCTTTTGTAAATAATAGATTTGTACTAAATACAACGGCGCTAATCCGGCAAACCGGTCGTCTTCCATCGCCTTTTCAAATGCCGCCAGCGCCGACACATAATTACCTTTCGAGTATTCCGTATGTCCGAAATAGTACGTCGCCGGTGCGCTGTACGTGTTATTCGGCGCGTCCTTCACGGTAACAAAGCACCGCGACGCCTTAAGGTAATCGCGCAACTCGAAATAGCAATACCCCTTCTTAAACTGGCATTCATAATGCTGATGGTAACGCAGGCCGTAGCTATCCACTTCGTCATACCACGCCAGCGCTTTCTTATAATTCTTTTTCTGGAAAAAGACATTGGCCAACGCAAAAGTAATCGCGTTCCGGTGTTTGTTTTCGGGATAATCTCGAATCAGGGCGTGTACCGGCATTTCGGCTTCGGGCAGCTGCAGTTCGATCGCACACAAGGCGCGATATGCCGCAATTTCCGACAAGATGAGCCGTTCTCCGGCAGGCGCCTCGCGGGCGGCGCGAGTAAAAACAGCGTCGGCATCGGCATACAAGCCCTTTTCAAATAAATCAATCCCCTTTTCGTACAAGTCGTCCCGAGCAGGCTCAATGCATTGCGGGTAGGCGGGTTCGCACCGGCAGGCCAGAATACCTGCCAAAAGAATAGCCGATGATAGTATCTTTATAGTCATACAAACAAATTTTCGAGGAAAATGATAAAAAATCGCGTAAAGATACAAACTAAATCTTTAACTTTGCACCCGTGATTTAAATTTAAATGATACACACTCATTATGGAACATAAATACATTATCGACTTTCAACATGTAGACGTTACACAATACAATGGCTCGGTAGTCCTGACCGATATTTCCCTGCAGGTCGAGCCGGGCGAATGGGTTTATTTAGTCGGCAAGGTCGGCAGCGGCAAAACCAGCTTGATACATACGATTCATGGACGCCTGCCCGTGCGGAAAGGCACGGCGCGAGTGGCGGGGTTTAACCTCGTAACGGCGAAGACGCGGCATATCGAGCAACTGCGGCGCCGGATGGGAGTCGTGTTTCAGGATTTCCAACTGCTTTATGACCGGTCGGTGTATGCTAATCTGGCATTCGTACTGCGCGCCACAGGCTGGCGCTCGAAAAAGAAAATTGACGAACGCATTATGAAAGTGCTGGAAAAAGTGGAACTGAAACGGAAAAGCGGCAGTATGCCCCACCAACTTTCGGGCGGCGAGCAGCAACGGGTTGCCATTGCTCGCGCCCTGCTCAACAACCCCGACCTCATTATTGCCGACGAACCCACCGGCAACCTTGACACCGAAACGTCGGACGACATCATGAAAACTCTTTTGGAGATCAATCGCAACGAAGGCCCGGCAGTTCTCATGGCTACGCACAATCACACGATTCTCAAAAACTATCCGGCGCGTACCCTCCGCTGCGAACGCGGCTCGCTAAACCAACTTGAAAACGATGAGGAAATCGATCTTGACGCACTGCTTACCTGAATGACCAAAGCGCAGCGATACGAAGCCCTGCTCCCGCGAGTACTCGCCTTGCTGTCCGGCGAACCGGACATGATTGCTAATATGGCCAACATAGCGTCCGTCCTGCACGAAACCTTTGCGTTTTTATGGGTAGGATTTTACATCGTCCGGCAGGGAGAATTAGTATTAGGACCGTTTCAGGGGCCGGTCGCCTGCACGCGGATAGCACGCGGACATGGCGTATGCGGCGCCGCTTACGCACAAGCCAAAACCATCATCGTCCCGGACGTCGAGCAATTTCCCGGCCACATTGCCTGCAACCCCCTCTCGAAATCCGAAATAGTCGTCCCTCTCCTTGCTTCCCCCCGCTGTGTCATAGCTGTCCTCGACATCGACAGCGATACGCTCAACGCCTTCGACGACACCGACCGAATATATTTGGAAAGAATACTGCAAGAATGCTACAAGGTGCTGTGTTGAAAGGTGCAGCGCGCCTGTAGGCTATTTGTTTATATTTTTAAGACCACTTCCGTTAATGCTACTTACCGGAAGTACTTTTCACTGTCTTTATTTTGTAAATAAATAGTTTATCATACATTACATAAAACAATCTTACATAAAAATAACAAAGCACTGCTATTATCTTTGCCATCACTTGCTTCGCTGTCCCCGATTTGGGGCAGGGCATTGTACAAGTATCGCGGGCGCCACCGCAAACGGAATGCGTACGTCCGGAAGGAAATTATGGAAGTACACAATCCGATTATGGGAGTACATAATCCGGTTATGGGAGTACATAATCCGGTTATGGAAGTACATAATTCCACGATGGACGGCGCGAACCATACGAAGAAACACATTACCCGACAAAAATCAAAGGCTGTTCCGCCCGCTGTTGTGGATATGATAGACAAGCCACTTCCCAAAGCATTGTTAGAAAATCCCTATATGCAGTATTTTTGTGGGATGTGTTGTTTTGAGCATGTATTTCCCCTTGATCCGGTGGTTTCGTAAAATATTTCTTGCGCTCATTTGTCAGCATAAGTAGGGAGTCATCCCTAAGGATAATTTAAACGATAAATATTAAGGCAATGAATGTAGTATATATTGGTGTGGGAACGTTGCTCCTGCTGTGGATTTTAGGCAGCCTGCGCCGCCGGCGGAAAAACAGGAACAGCGTCATTAGCGTTATTGAAAGTAACTGTACCGGCTGCGGGCGTTGCGTCAAACGATGTTCCCGCCGTGTATTGGAGCGGGTAAGAAGTGAAACGG
>JAIRKX010000034.1 GCA_031259805.1 Prevotellaceae bacterium
CCATGCCGGAATGCCCGTTCGAGGCGAAGTAGAGGGTTGTCCCGTCGGGCGAGAGGTAGGGAAAACGTTCGTCGAATGGGGTGTTGACAAAGCCGTTCAGCGGTTCGGGCGGCGTCCATAGCGTGTCGGTAAGGCGGCGGGTGGTAAAGAGCTCCCAATTCCCCGTCAGGTAAGCCGAGAAATAGAGTATTTTCGGCGTCGCCGCCGGAATAAATACCGGCGAGAGTGAGTCGGGCGACGTTGTCCGATACCATTCCGACGGGAGCGTAGCCCATGCACCGGGCAATTCGATATCGTAATAGAGGAAGAATCGATCTTTCGGTACGGTTGTTTTGCCTGTTACCGCAGGCCGTTCGATGTAGCGGAGCATCGTTTGGCCGTTTTCGCACAGGATTAATTGGCGGGTAGCCTCCTGCCGCTCTGTACTGTCGACGCTATGGGCGATAATTGTCGTCAGCGCTTCGGCGGCTTCGGCAAACCGGTACTGCATTCGCAGTTCCTGCGCCTGTTGCAGCAGCCCGTCCGGCAGCTGCCCCCATGCTCCTGTACATAATCCGGCGAAAAGTAAACTGATAAACCAATGTTTCATGGTACAAAAGTACAAAAAATATTGGCATGAGGGGGCAGGCCGGCAAGGTGGGGGATGGCTCAGGGCTGACGCATCTAATACATTATGTGATGATGTGATGATGTGGCGAAATGCGCTACGCGCGGTGAAAAGGTGAAATGCGCTACGCGCGGTGAAAAAGGGTGAAATGCGCTACGCGCGGTGAAAAAGGGTGAAATGCGCTACGCGCGGTGAAAAGAAAGAACACAGCACCTCTCCGCGTGCCGTTAGGCACGGTATGTGGGTAGAATCCACCCCCGCCCTACGGGCACCCCCGCCAGCGGGGGACAGCTACGCAGGCTGCGATACACAAGGGGTGCCCCCGCACGGCTGTCCCCCGCTGGCGGGGGTGCCCGTAGGGCGGGGGTGGACTTAACTAAGAACTAAGAGTTATGAACTAAGAACAACTTTCAACTTTCAACTTTCAACTTTCAACTCTCAACTCTCAACTCTTAGTTCTTAGTTCCCCGTCATTCCGACCGCCCCCCGTCATTGCAAGGAGCCCCCACGCTTCGCTCGGGGCAGGCTCCGCGACGAAGCGCGTCATTGCGCGGACGAAGTCCGAAGCAATCCGGAAAGGGCAAATGTGCTGGATTGCTTCGTCGCTGCGCTCCTCGCAATGACGCGCTTCGTCGTTGACGGCGCCATTTCCCCCGCGGGGGAAACCTTCACGTCGTTGACGGCGCCATTTCCCCCGCGGGGGAAACCTTCACGTCGTTGACGGCGCCATTTCCGCCGCTGCGGAAATCGTCCCGTCGTTGACGGCAGAGTTTCCGCCGCTGCGGAAATCGTCCCGTCATTGACGGCAGAGTTTCCGCCGCTGCGGAAATCGTCCCGTCGTTGACGGCAGTGTTTCCGCCGCTGCGGAAATCGTCCCGTCGTTGACGGCAGAGTTTCCGCCGCGGCGGAAGTCGTCCCGTCGTTGACGGCAGGGTTTCCGCCGCTGCGGAAATTTGTTTTCGGTTAGCAGGGCGGGGTACTATGCCGTTGTACGGTCAGCGTTTAATGTGTACGTATCCTTCGTAGGTGATGACGGCGTTGTTTTTGTCGCGCAGGCGCAGGCGGTAGTAGTAGACGTCGTCGGGCTGGTTGTCGCCGTACCATTGGTTGTGGTAGTTGACGGAGGAGAAGACTAATTTGCCCCGTTTATTGAGTACCCGCAGGTCGTTGCCTTCGTAGTTGTGCAGGCCGGTGATGCGGAAGTTGTCGTTGACGCCGTCGTCGTTAGGCGTAAAGATGTTGGGGATAAACAGGGGCGAGGGTTCGACGGTGATGATAAAGGGTTCCGACCACGCCCGACAGTCGTAGGGCGAGAGGGCTTCGACGGTGTATACGCCGGCGTCGGCGTCGTCGAGCAGCGGCAGGGGGTAGCGGGCGCCGTGGACGCCGGTCGAGAGGGTGTTTCGGTACCAGTGGTAGTCGACGGCGTCTTCGGGTGTTTGGATGTCTAACGAATAGTCCCAGTCGTGGTAGAAGGGCGGGCCGTCGGCGATGATGACGGGCGCGAGGGGCAAGGGGTGTACGGTAATCCGCAGGGTGTCGGCGGCATTCGGCGCGTAGCAGGGGTAGCTGTTCCGCGCTCTGACGGTATAGAGTCCTGTTTCGTATACGGTGTATGTGTTGGCCGAGGGGCCGGCGATGAGGTGGTTGTCTTTGTACCATTCGTAGGCGGTGGCGCCGGCGGCGGTGGCGGTGAGGGTTGTCGAGAGGCCGTCGCAGAAGCCGGTGGCGCCGGCGGTCAGCACGGGGTCGGCGGGCGCGGGGATGGGCGTCAGCAGGACGTCGTTACTCGGGGCGACGGTGCGGCAGCCGCCGGCGCCGCTGACTTCGACGCGGTAGAGGCCGCCGGCGGTTACTTCGCGGATGGCGACCGATGTAGTCCCTGCCGGCGCGTTGTCGAGGTACCAGTAATATATTTCCGCGTCAGCGGGCATGGCGATGAGCGTCGTCGACTGTCCGTCGCAGAATGTGGCGGCGGCGGCGGTCAGTACCGGTACGGCAGGGTAGGGGTAGACGGTTATTGTCAGCGGCGGGCTCGGTGCGGAGGGACAGTGGTGGCTGTCCTGCGTACGCAGGGTGTAAACGCCGGCGACGGTGGCAGTGGCTGTGGCGGCGGTGGCGGCGGCGATGGGGTCGTCGTCGCGGTACCATTGGTAGCTGATGGCGTCGTGCGCCGTACTTTCCAGGCGCGCTGTGTCGCCGGCGCAGAAGGTTGTCGGGTCGTTCGTAAAGATTGCCGGCGCGGGCGACACGGTGTCTACCCGGATGTGTACTACCGGCGACATGGCGCGGCAGTTGTAGTTTGCAATATTGTCCGTATTGCCTACGACCATGCGGTAGTAGCCGGCTTGCGGTCGGGTGATGCCCGTTATCGGGTAATGGCTGTTCACTGTGCCGTTGGTTACGGCGCTTTCCGAGCCGGCCATCACCATCCAGTCCGTCGGCACGTGAATAGCGCCGGTGGTACTAAATTCCCACCGGGCTGTCAGGTCGTCGCCGAAAAGGCCATCGTCGGTATAATTCCCGTCAAGGGAAATGTCGGCGGCGACGCACACGCCGGTGTCGCGGGTGGTGATAGCGACTTCCGGCGCGCAGAAGCGAATTTCAATATCGTCCATCACAAAGTCATTACCCATCGAGCCGGTGCCGTTGTTGATAATTTTAAGAACGACCGACGCCTCGGGGGCGGTAAAAGCGAAGCCGTAGTTCTTCCACTGCGGGCTGGCGTCGGGGATGTTGCCGGTGTAGTAGCGCGTCAGCACATCGCCGCCCGTATTTTCTACGGTAAATATCAGGTTCGATTTGTCGGCGTGCGTCAGGTTGCTTATCAGGCTGGTTAACCATGCGGAGAAGTAAAGTTTGGTGCCGACGCACAGGTCGTCGATGCGGTATTCGTAGAACTGGCCGGGCGCGGCTGAGGCGTCGAATCCGATGAGGTAGCCGCGCGACGGGTCGTTGGGGAAGGTATGGTCGTCGAGCGTATACCACGCGTCGGGATGGGTGGCCGAGGGCGATTGTTTGGCGATGACGTATACGCCTTGCGCGTTGAGGTCGGCTTGGTAGGTGTAGCCGACGACCTGGGGGATGCCGGCGGCTTTGACTGCGGGGTCGGACGTGTCGTTGCCTCCGAAGTCTTCTTTGAAGAGCAGGGTGCCCTCGGCGGCGCATCCTGTGGGGGCGGTGGCGCCGCAGTTGTCGCTGGCGTCGAGGTCGACGCGGAAGCGCGGGAACGTCATGCCGTCGTATACGGCCGCAACCCACCACTGGCCGACGTCAGCCGCCGAGCCTTTGACGACGGCCATCGTCGAGGCGCTGTGGAGGATTGCGCCGCCTGTGGCCGCCGCGTACCAGTGGTATGTAACGCCGGCGGTCGGGGTAAAGCCCATCGTAACCGTTACGCCGTCGCATGCGATATAGTTCAGGGCAAAGGGTTGGAGTACGAGGACGTATACCGTCGCCACGCTGCTGTCGCCGTCGCAGAGGACGTAGTACGCGAGGCTGTCGACGCCGGCTGCGGCGGCATGATAGGTGAATGTACTGTCGGGGTTCAGCACGGCAGTGCCCCGATGCAGGCCGCGTCCCGGAACAATACCTACCGTTGTATTTTCGGTACACGGGGTACCGTCGTTTGCCAGCGCATCGAAACGAACGGCGCTGCCGCGGGCGACCACGATGGTGTCATTCGCCAGCGGGCGGGAGGCAATGCACCCGACGAACGTGGAGTAATTGTCGGCCTCGTTCTGATCGCCGAATGCCGTCGGCGGGACGATGCCCACGCTGCTGGTGTAACTGCCGCCTGCCGGCCTTACGGCAAATGCGCCGGTGTAAGTGATGTAGACGACGGCCTCGGCTTCGACGTCGACGGTGCAGGTGCAGCGCGTCCGTCCGTCGGGTAATACTGTGGCGACGAAGTTATGCATCGTGCCGGCAGTCGAGACTGTCGGCGCGCCGCCCGTAATCGTGTAGCCGGCAGGCAGGGTGTCGACCACTGCTACACCGGCCACCGCCGTATTCGTGCTGTTTGAGATGATCGTGTGGATCACGACCGAGTCGCGCCTTTCGGCACATCCTTCGGGCGTCGACTTGAATACCGATATTTCGCCCGGCGTGCGCACCACAACGTCGCGCACCTCGTGGTAGCCGTATGCCGCCCCCGTAGCCGCGTTGAATCCCAGTCGCAGCAGCGGCGGCGTCGACTGGATGACGTCAACCGGCCCTAACACTGCCGTGAAATTCCCTGCGGGCTGCGTCTTCAGATATACCGTAACGGACATGCCGTTGGCAACCGGTATGATTTCGATGCGCACCCGCCGGAAGTACGTCGCATCCGACGGGCGGGCAGCCGACGACGTGGGGTATTCGAGGTACGTCCCCGTGCCTAAGTAGGCCGGCGTCCCTGCGACATAATGGTACGCGGCGTCGGCAATCGTGATGGCGCTCTTCCGCTCGCCCGTGCCGCCCACCGCGCTCCAGAAGTTGCCCCACTCGTCGATACCCACGCCCAGATAAGCCGGGCGCAGGTTGACATACCCCAGATACCCGCCCGACGTCCCGATTTGAAACGGCTGCGACGAACCGCCGTCGAACAGAAACACGCAGAACCCGTCGGCAATGCCTGCGCTGGACGACGTCCATACCTTGAAATCGAACTCAATGGTAACGCCCATCGTCGACGGAAATGTTTTATCGAGCAGCACATATCCGTTCTGCCCCGTACGCATTTCGACTAATCGCAGCCATCCGTCGCCCGGCATGTCGATACCCTGCCCGGCGGTATAGCCGATGGCGTCGCCGTAATACTGGAAAATGCCGGTAGCATTCCGGCACGTCTCGTTATAAAAAAACTGAGCCGCCAGCGGGACTGCAAGCCCGCAAAAAAACAAGATAAAAAGAATCCTCCGCTGCATGACAATTGGTTATTGGGAATTGTAAAAGCCAAAGGTAGGGAAAAATTAGGAATTGCCTGCACCCAATAGCGTAAAGGCGCTACAGCGGTCTGCTCCGAACGATGATTTTTAGGACCGGTTATGATTTCTCCCCCACAGACCACCCTGCCTCGCCGCAAACAATTCCTGATTTTTTTTTGTACCTTTGGGCATTATTTTAAAACACTAAATTAAAATTAAAAATTAAAAATCATCCGTATTATGAATCGCTTTAATGCATGTAAAAGCAGAATGCTGCTGGTATTATTTACCATCGCATCATCGTGGGCAATAGCCCAGACACAATCGCCGATCGAAGTCTATCAACTCCCGAACGGCTTAACCGTAATCCTGCAGGAAGACCACCGTCGCCCCGAGGTGATGGGGTTCGTATCAACCCGCGCCGGCAGCATCAACGAAGATCCGACCGCTACCGGCCTTGCACACTATTTGGAACACATGTTGTTCAAAGGCACGACACAGTTAGGAACTACCGACTGGGAACAAGAAAAACCCCACTACGACAAAATCATCGAACTGTACGACCAGTTAGGTAAAACGAAAGACAAAAAGCAGCGCGAAGCCATCCAGAAACAAATCAACGAAGAATCGCTGGCCGCCGCCCAATACGTCGTACCAAACGAACTCTCGCGCCTCGTCGGACAAATGGGAGGCGTAGGACTGAATGCCTTCACCAGCTACGATGTAACAGCCTACTTCAGCATGATTCCATCCAGCCAACTCGAACGCTGGCTCACACTCTACAGCCATATCTTCCAAAAACCCGTATTCCGCAGCTTCCAAGCCGAACTGGAAACCGTCTACGAAGAATATAACATGAACTACGACCGGCCGGACAGGTGGATTACCGAGACCATCATGAAAAACCTGTTTAAGAAAACCCCCTACAGCCGCTCCGTCATCGGCCTGCCCGAACACCTCAAAAACCCCTCCCTGACGCAACTCCAAAAATTCTTTAACACCTACTACGTCCCCGGCAACATGTCCCTGACACTCGTCGGCGACTTCGACACCCCCACAGCCAAAGCGCAAATCGAACAAACCTTCGGCCAATGGACAACCGCGCCGGTGCCCGATGTCAACTTTGAAGAAGAAGCGCCCTTTAAAGGCCGCGAATTCCTCGAACTGAAAATGGGGCCGAACGACGCTATTTTCCTCGGCTTCCGCACCGCACCCGTCCGTAGCGACGACGACGCCATCCTCGAAGTATGCGGCGCCCTGCTCAGCAACGGCCAGTCGGGACTCATCGACCAGCTCGTATACGACAACAAAATACTCTACGCCGGCGCCGGCAACCAAGCCATGAAATACGGCGGCGTATTTATGTTCCAAGCCATCCCCAACCCGCAGGAATTTTACGAAGGCCCCTCGACCGACAACATCACCACCATGGAAGAATACCGCACGGTCTTGCGTGAAATGGAACGCGCGCGCATCAAAGCATTCCCCAAAACAGAAGAAATGATACTCGACGAAATCGAAACCCTCAAAGAAGGCGAATTCGGCGACTGGCAACTCGAATCGGCTAAACAAGCCCTGATCACCGGATACCAGCGCCTCCAGGAATCCACCTCCGGCCGCGCCCAAACACTCGGCCTCTACTTCGCCTACGGACAAGACCTCGCACAATATATCAACTACGAAGAAAACATCCGTAAAATTACCCGGGACGACGTGCTGCGCATAGCTAAAAAATACTTCGGAAAAGACCACCTGACCGTATTCCTCAAACCCGGCAGCATTAAGAAAAACGAAATCGACAAGCCGGAATATAAACCGTTAGAATTCCCGCAGGCCGACGCCAAATCGCCATTCGCCAAAGCATTCGACGCTATCGCTACCCCCGAACAAAAATACAACTACATCAATCTGGAAACCGATGTACAGAAAATCACCATGGCAAACGGCAACACCCTGTACTATTCCAAAAATCCGGTGAACGACATCTTCTCCCTCACCATCCGCTACGAAGTCGGGCAATCAACCATCAAAGAACTGGAGTACGCCAGCCTGCTCAACTTTGCCGGCGCCGCAGCCCGCGACGCCAAAGGCCTCAAAGGACAATTTGCACGCCTCAACTGTGCATACAGCATCAGCGCAAGCAAAAACTACGTAACCGTCAGCCTCAGCGGGCCGGAACAAAACCTCCGGCAGGCCCTCACCTACCTCGACCTGTTCATCAACCAAACCAACCTCCAGAAAAACCAAATGTCGCGTCTGGCGCAAAGCGAACGCTACGGCCGGCAACAAGAACGCGAAGAACCGGAAATCATCGCCGACGCCCTGGAAGAATATATACTCTACGGCAACCAGTCGGACTACCTCGACCGCCTTTCGATCAAAGACCTCATGGGCGTTAAAGCCAACGAACTGGTAACAGCCTTTAAACTGGCCACAGAATACAAAGCGACGATCTTCTACTCCGGCGCCCGTCCGGCAAATGAAATAAAAAACACGCTGGATGCCACCATCCGCTTTGCCAAAGAACCGAAAGCAGGCAAAGGCTATCAGGAACGCGAAAAGCAAACAATAACAGCCAACACCGTCTACTTTATCAACCAGTCCTCCCTGCAGGCGCAAATAGGACTATTTGCCAACGGAAAACCGTTTGAACTGGCCGACCTGCCAAAAATTACAGCCTTCAACAACTACTTCGGCGGCGGCATGAACGCGCTCATGTTCCAGGAAATTCGCGAATTTCGCTCGCTGGCCTACGGTTCGGGCGCTGCCTATCAAACGCCGGGACTGCCCGGCAAACCGGCATGGTTTACCGGCGTAATCCAAACGCAAGCCGACAAAGCCAACACCGCACTCGACGTATTCATGGGACTGATCAACGACATGCCGCAAAAACCCGAACGAATGGACGGCCTGAAAGCCTATCTGGAACTCGCCTCCTCGTTCCGTCCCGACTTCAGAAGCCTGCCCCAAACGGTCGAAAACTGGCAACGTATCGGCTACACCGACGACCCGCTGAAGACCCTCTTACCCGCTTACAAAGCCCTGCAATTTGACGACATCGTCAAATTCAGCAACGACTTTATCAAAACGCCACCCAAAGCCCTCATGCTCGTCGGCCCGAAAAAACGCATCGACACCAAAGCCCTGTCGAAATACGGCACGCTACGCGAACTAAAACTCAACGACGTATTCAGCAAAGACGATGAATAAAACGCAAAGCGTAAAACAAGATAAAAAAGGCGGAATCATTTCCGCCTTTTTTTATACGATACACGAAACACTAAAGCGTGGCGCTTCATTAAGCGCGCCGCCGGTATAGTTTATTAGGGTGCATTTCAAATTGTCGCAAACCCGGCTTATCGTAGCCGTCTTTGCGAGGACGAAGTCCGAAGCAATCCGGCACATTTACCCTTTCTGGATTGCTTCGTCGCTGCGCTCCTCGCAATGACGCGCTTCGTTCCTCGTAGTTCAATGACGATGCGACAATTTGAAATGCACCCGTTTATTAATATATTTTTTACAATTGAAAAAATTATTTTACCTTTGCACAATAATTAGTTTATTTAAACCAACGATAACTGTGCATAAATATTTCATAACATTTCCCAGTACCCCCCGCAGGGTAACGAAATTAAACGTAGCTTTGTGCTGCGCTAATGCATTCAGCACAGCACAGCACAGCACAACTCATAAAAAGTCCCCGTCCTACAACGTAGGAAACCTTCCTGACAACAAAAAGTCCCCGTCCTACAGCGTAGGAAACCTTCCTGACGACAAAAAGTACGTTTCCTACAACGTAGGAAACCTTCCTGACGACAAAAAGTACGTTTCCTACAGCGTAGGAAACCTTCCTGACGACAAAAAGTACGTTTCCTACAACGTAGGACGCACCCATTTCAATATGTATAACTAAAAAAGCAAAAAATTATGCAAAAAATTTTAAGAGCCTTATTACATTTTTTCCGCAATGAAGCGCATTTCGAGTTCATGGGCGTCTTCAAGGGGCGATTGAACGAATATCCGGATGCAGAGACCGTCGTGCAAGAATATGTAGATGATTTTGACGAGCTGCTGACGGCGGAAGGAAAAGTGGTCGACGCGCAGAAGAAAAGCTCCTACACGGCGCAAATTGTCGAAGCCGACCATCTCGACGACCAGCTGGTGCTTGGGATAAAGGAATCGGTGACGGCGGCCACACGCCACTACGATCCGACAGTGGCGGCGGCAGCCATCAGGTTGCACGACCGCATCAAAGTGTTCGGGCAAATCCCGACCAAATCGTACGAAGAAGAGGCGGCGGCCATCAGTATCCTGCTGACCGACCTGCAAAGCCCGGCCTTTGCTGCCGACGTAACCACTGTGGGGATTGGCGGATGGCTGACCCAATTAGCCGCCGCGCTGGCCAATTTCAAGAGCCTGCTGCAACTGCGGAACGACGAGTACGCCGAAAACCTGCCGCAAGAAAATACGAAGGAAATCCGTAGTAAGATAGACGCGGTGTATCATAAGATGACCAATCGTATCGACGCCGCCGCCGAACTCGACAGCACCGGCCTCTACGACGAGTTTATCATGCACCTCAACGCCGATATACGGTATTTCAATGAACATAATACGCACCGCCACGCCAAGAAAGACCTCGGCACAGGCGACCACACAGTGGTAGAACCCATCGAAACGCAGCGCTACACGGAAAAGCCCATTACGCCCATCCCAAAAGTGTACTACCGCATAGAAGGCAAGCCGACGGAAGAGCTCTCGCTGGGCAAGGATTTTACGGTAACGTATAAGAATAATACCGATGTCGGAACGGCGCTCCTTACCATTCACGGAAAAGGCGCATACAAAGGACAGTTTACCGTTACCTTCAATATCGCACGGTAGGGACTATCAGGCATTAATCGCAATAAAATAAAAAAAATGATGGCCTTTGGAGCCATCGCCATGATGACCGTTTTTGCATCGTGCAGTAAAAATAACGACGTGCAGGAACAAACGGTTCTGGATCGGGAGTATTTTACCATTCAGAACGCCACTTTGAAACAGGGAGCAATCCCTCAGTTAGCATCGTCGGTCGCCCTTCGTTCCGTGACCATTAACCAGAATGTGTTGCCGGGCGGCTCGTCGTTTGTGTCATTAAATGCGGAAGTGCAAATTTCCGAAATTTATGTAAGCGTCGAAAGCGTCAACGAGTATTACTGTTTGGTCGCATCGGACGAAGAACCGGCTACATTTATTATCCTGTTCAGCCAGAATCTCAGCCAGTCGTTCACAATACAAATAAGCGCGCTGTTAAACTCCGGCGCCCTGACGTCGCTCTATAGCGCGCCGTTGGAATTTATGGAAGCCGGCACCGGCGCCTTGCAGGTAAGCATGTCGTTCAACAACGAGAAAGAAGAGACGCAAAATTTTGCGTCTCTTCCTTTTTGTCAGTGAATACCGGCATGGCTATTATTCCCCGACGGGGAATGCCTGCGGGCGCAGAGAGCTGTCGCTACTTTACCCTTTTACCTGTATTTACCTGTTTCCATTCTCTGCAGGGGCAGTTCACGTCGCAGTCAATAGTCAATAGTTTTTATTATCTTTGCCTAAATTAAAAACAAAAACAGATGACAACATACAAAAATATCATGCGGGAGAGAGTGGCACAATACGATGAACCGCAAAAAGTTCAAGCAGCGGGATTGTACCCGTATTTTCGCACTATCGAATCGGAACAGGATACGGAGGTGCTGATAAACGGGAAAAAAGTTTTGATGTTCGGCTCGAACAGTTACCTCGGGCTTACCAGCCACCCGAAAGTAAAGGAAGCGGCTATTGCGGCGGTAAAAAAATACGGGTCGGGATGCGCCGGCTCCCGCTACCTGAACGGCACGCTGGATATTCATGTAGAACTGGAAGAGAAACTGGCCGAATTTGTCGGCAAAGACGGCGCGCTGGTTTACAGCACCGGCTTCCAGTCCAATTTAGGCGCTATTCCCACGGTTACCAGACGCAACGACTACATCCTGCTCGATGAGCTTGATCACGCCTCGATTATTGAAGGGGCGCGGCTGTCGTTTGCCAAAACATTAAAGTTCCGCCATAACGATATGGAATCGCTCGAAAAAGTATTGCAACGTTGTGAGCCGGAATCGTTGAAATTAATCATCGTCGACGGCATTTTCAGTATGGAAGGCGACATTGCCAACCTGCCGGAAATCGTCCGGCTGGCAAAAATGTACAGCGCCAATATCATGGTAGACGATGCCCACTCGTTCGGCGTTATCGGGGAACAGGGTCGCGGCATCGCGTCGCATTTCGGACTGACCGCCGACGTCGATATTATTATGGGTACGTTCAGCAAATCGCTGGCTTCTATCGGCGGTTTTTTGGCGGCCGACAAAGATACGATTAACCTCATTAAACACACCTCCCGCTCGCTCATTTTCAGCGCCAGCGCGACGCCCTCCGCAACAGCCAGCGCATTAGCCGCCCTCGAAATCATCAAAACCGAGCCGCACTACATGACGCAATTATGGAAAAACACCCATTACAGCCTGAACGCATTCCGCCAGTTAGGTTTTGACATCGCACACTCGTGCACCCCGATTATTCCTATCATGATTCGCGATAATGCCAAAACCTTTATCATGGCCAAAACCCTGATGGAAGAAGGTGTGTTTGTCAACCCTGTCGTACAGCCGGCCGTGCCTAACGACTCGACGCTCATCCGATTCTCGCTGATGGCCACGCATACGCAAACGCAAATAGAATATGCGATCGACAAAATCGCACAGGCGGCGCGGCGGCTGGAAATCATTCAATAATAAACGTGAATAAACGACTCATCGTATTTCTTGCAGTCGCAATCAGTATTAGCACGCTGGTAGTGGTCGGCGTTCAGATAAAGTGGATACGCTCCACCGTCGACACCGCCGAAGAAAATTTTTCACGCGACGTACAGTTAGCCCTTCAACAAGTCGTTGATATGATCGTTACACAGGAAATGGCGCAAGTAGCGCCCGACAGCATGCCTCTCCGATTTTTCCAATCGCAGGTAGCATCGTATCCGTTGCACTACGCCGACCGGCCTGTCGTGGAACGGATCACCGTTGCGCAATTAGATTCGCTGCTGTGCAGGGAACTGCGCCGGAAGAACATCATGTCGCCCTGCGAATTTGCCGTTACAGACGAATGGGGCGCTATCGTACTGGCGACCGACGGGTTCGCCGACGTGTTGCCCGAATACACCTACAATACGGCGCTGTTCCCCAACGACCCTGACGATGTTACGCATTATTTTCTGAATATCTACCTGCCGCTCCATCGCGATTACATCCTGCACTCCATACGCTGGATGCTGGCGCTATCTCTGTTGCTGATCATAGTTATCAGCGCCACATTTGCCGTTACGCTCATCACCATTTTCCGGCAAAAACGCCTGTCGAAAATACGCCATGATTTTGTCAACAACATCACCCACGAACTGAAAACACCGATTGCGACGATTTCGCTGGCGTCCGAAATCCTGCAAGACCGCCAGACGCCAAACTGGACGGACAGCGTGCCGCACCTCTCGCGCGTCATCCACGACGAGTCGAAGCGATTAATGTATTTAGTCGAACGGGTATTGCAATCCGCTATTTATGCCCGTGGGAAATTAAAACTAAAGGTCGAAGAAATCGACGTACATCCTATTATTCAAAAAGTACTCAGCCAATTTTCGGTGCAGTTCGACACGCTGCATATTACGACCGAATGCCGGCTACACGCCGCCAACTCGCATGTCATGGCCGATGCGCTGCACCTTGCCCATGTGTTGACAAATTTAATCGACAACGCTATTCAATACCGAAAAGAAACCGAACCCCTGCACATCGTCGTGCAAACACACAATACCGGTCAAGCGCTGGTGGTGTCCGTAACCGATAACGGCATCGGCATCGACGGCAAACAATCCAAACAACTATTCAACCGGTTTTACCGGGATATTTATACCCATGCAGCGCCCATCAAAGGATTCGGATTGGGTTTGTACTATGTGAAAAATATTATCGAAACCCATCACGGGAAAATATTTGCAACCGGCGCTGTCGGCATCGGCAGTACATTTGGATTTGAATTGCCGGTGAAAAAGGTGAAAAGGGGTGAAATTCATAACTCATAACTCATAACTCAGTTCGGCGTATGGAAAGGACAAAAATTTTACTGGCGGAAGACGAAGAAAATATGGGGATGTTGCTGCGCGATTATCTTACGGTAAAAGGCTATTCGGTGAACTGGTTTACCGACGGCGAGCAGGCGTTTAAACATTTTTCCCCGGAGAACTGCGATATTTGTATTTTGGATGTGATGATGCCGAAAAAAGACGGCATTACACTGGCGCAAGAAATCCGGCAAGTAGCCCCGCTTGTGCCTATTATGTTCCTCACCTCCAAATCGCAGCACGACGACATCATGGAAGGCTTTCTGGCCGGCGCAGACGACTACCTGTGCAAACCGTTCCGTATCGAAGAATTGATATTGCGCATCGAAGCCATCCTGCGCCGTACAAAAGGATTCCACGAGGAACTGTCACGAGAGCATACGTTTGTTATCGGCGAATATACGCTCGACGTCGCCAAGCAGAAACTCTTCCGCGGCGAACAGACATATATCCTGACCTCCAAAGAATCCGAACTGCTGCATCTGCTATGCCTCAACAGAAATCAGGTGCTCGACCGCAATTTCGCTCTTCAGGCCATCTGGTCGGACGACACCTACTTCAACGCCCGCAGCATGGATGTCTATATTGCCAAACTGCGAAAACGTCTGAAAGACGACCCGTCGGTCAACATCCTGACTGTGCACGGACGCGGATTTAAACTTATTTCGTGAATGCGCCTTGTCGCATGACCGATTTTTTGTATCTTTGAACAATCTTTTGTTGTTAATTATTAAAATTGTCAGTTATGTTTGGATTATTTTTCTCCCTGCCATCTACTCCATTGTACGAGCATAAACGGCTCGTAAACGAAACGATGTATGCCCGCCTGCACGATATCAAAAAATCGGACGAATTCAAACGCTATGAAGAGTTGAAGGAATACGTCGAGTCGCCACGCTATAGAAAAGACTTGGCACTGGTGCGCTCGCTCTCGTACCGAACCAGCAAAGAACGGTTGGTCGAACGTCGTTGGAAAGAACTGCGAAAATATCGCGAAGTCAAGAAATTTCGTAAAAAAGGTGAATATTCCGACGCAGAGTACGTACGGGAATATTTGGAACTGGACGCCAAAGTGAACTCC